>JANYCO010000737.1 GCA_025360235.1 Cytophagales bacterium | reverse complement strand
CCACAAGAATTAGCAGTTAGAAAGAGTGTTTAATTTAAAAGAGAAAGAAATATGGGACCAGAGATCGTAGATTCAACACAAATGGCAAGTCCTTTTGCATCAGAACTATTTGCACACAACCAACAAATTTTAATGGATTCGCTTGCCTCTGCCTATAAAAAAATAGGTGCGCTGGAACAAATGCAGAAAGTGACACAGCAAGGTGTACTCGAGAACAGTTATAAAACGGACAACTTATGGATGATGATTGCTTCCGCACTTGTATTTATAATGCACCTCGGATTTGCCACACTTGAATCAGGATTGACTACTGCAAAAAATACCATTAATGTGTTGTTTAAAAATACGGTAATCCCTTGTATAAGCCTTATTACTTTTGCTCTATGCGGCTTCAGTCTTATGTATCCTGGTTTTGTAGCCGGAGTTTCGCATGACTTTATTGGATTTAGCGGCTTTGGCATTCCTCTTCCAGAAGGTGGTGACACGATTAAGTATAATGGGGAATATACTTTCTGGACTGATTTCCTTTTCCAGGGGATGTTTGCGGCTACCTGCGCTACCATTGTATCAGGCGCTGTTGCTGAACGAATAAAACTTGTTAGTTTTATGGTTTTTTCGGTTGTCTATGTCACTTTCGTATACCCAATAATAGGAAGTTGGAAATGGGGATACGGCTGGTTGAATACGTTAGGATTTTACGATTTTGCAGGCTCTACACTCGTACACACAGTAGGAGGATGCGGTGCACTTGCCGGTGTGATTCTTCTTGGACCAAGACTTGGAAAGTATCATAAGGGTCGGATCAATCCGATACCTGGGCATAGTGCCACCTCTGTTGTAATAGGTACATTTATGCTTTGGTTAGGTTGGTTTGGTTTTAACGGTGGCTCTGTCTTATCTGCTGATCCTGGCGCAGTGTCTCGTGTATTGGTCATGACTTCACTGGCTGCCGCTGCAGGTGGTGTGACATCTATGTTTACTATTTTCGCTTTGAGCAAAAATTTTGACATCTCCATGTTCCTGAATGGAATCCTTGCCGGACTTGTGGCCATCACTGCTGGAGCTGATCAGATGGGTGTACTCGACTCAATATTCATAGGTGGCATTGCCGGAATGCTGGTGGTTTGTTCTGTACTCCTTATTGACCGTGCCAAACTGGACGATCCGGTAGGGGCTATTTCAGTGCATATGGTTTGTGGAATCTGGGGTACTCTGGCTGTCGGTCTTTTCGGAGGTCTGGCTGGATTAACACAATTAACGCATCAGTTCATTGGTGTTATTGCCTGTGGGTTAACTGCATTTGTCTGTGCCTTTATCATTTTTATTTCTCTGAAATACACAATGGGGATACGTGTTTCGGAGGACAACGAGATTAATGGGTTAGATGTAAAAGAACACGGGGTGGAAGCCTATCCCAATTTTTCATTAAAATAAAATTTTAGAGAAGTTAATATATTATGGAAACAGATTTTAATAAAAGAGTCCGGAAGGTTATGGTAAATACGGCGTTGATCGGCTCTGTAAGTATTATCACTTATTTGCTATACAGCACTATAGATAAAAATCATACTATTGCCGAAAAAAATAAAAAAATACTGGTCGATAGTATGACCATTGTGGCAAAAGTAAGAGAATTAAAAGCGCTTAAATCTGCCTACGAAACACTGGAGATGGAGCGAGACGCTTTCGGCCTTGCTAACGATTCTCTGATGACAATTGTGGCCAGCCTAAACCAGTATATCTCCGAGGTGGAACTAAAAGACTCGGTGAATGGCACACGATTAGCTCAGCTCAACGGAGCTATAAAATCTGCAAAGGAAAAACTAGTGGAGGAAAAGAAAACCATTTCACTTTATGAAAAAACGAGTAAACCAGAAACATTAACCGCTTCCACTTCATCAAAATATACGGAATATATGCATGAATCTGTAGAGGTTGTTGAAATACATGTTGATCAAATGGAACTTGAACCGCTGGGAGAACAAGGCAAGTCGCTCAAAAAAGGAAACCTCTCTCACGAAGACATAAAATACATTCGTGTAAAATTTGTCATCCTAAAAAATGCACTTACCTCCAGAGTACAAAAGGTATTTTCGCTGCAACTAATAGAACCTGACGGAAAGCCCTATAAATATAATCCCGATCACGATTTTATTGTAATTGACCGAAATAAAATTCACCTTACAAACAAAAAGAAAATCGAGTTTGATGGAAATGACACTGAGGTAACTTTCTTATACCCTAAAGCTACTCCCTATAAGCCCGGATCTAATACTGTAAAGCTATTTTACGAAGACAAACTTGTAGCAGAGAAGAAAATTTTCATTCAGTAATTCCCGAACGTCTATTTAATTTCCTTCAGGTATTTTTTTGCAATTTGTTTAATCCAATCGTGTTTATTGGAAACAGAAATTGTTTCCAATATTTTTTTGCCGTCCTCTCTGTTTTCGCCTTGCATCAATTTCACATATTCCCCAAAAAAGCCCAGAAAATAATAAAGGTCTCTCCCTGATTTTGAATTGATCTTCTTTTTAAACCATTCGTATTTGGAAAGATTTTTTGTATACAAATAATAGTCAGCAATACACAACAACAAATCGATATTTTCACTGTTTTCAAAGGCCTCGATCTTTTTCTCTTTATCCGTAGCAGCCGATTTCAGATACGCGCTAAGAGAAGCGCTAACTACAGAATAAGGTTTTTCCTGAAGTCCTAATTCAAATACATAATCGTATTTTTTATTATTAAGAGAAGCCAACAGTGTAATGGCTCTTGACCTTACGGCAGGCTTCGGATCACTAAGTGCGATCTTCTCCATTTTTGAAGCAAACTCATCAATACCCGGAACAATATGTTTTGAAAATTGCTCCAGTGCCGTTTCTCTAATTATCCAGAATTTATCAGTCATTGCCATTTTCAATACTTCCAACTTAGCCGTATCTGAAAAAGGATTATAACTGGTGTTATTTTCTTTTGGTGCAAACAGTTTATCCAAAGCCACCGCTCTTGCGCGATAGCGCTCTGAATTCTTATACTGAAAAATAAGCTCTTCGTCTGTTTTCTCATGGTATATTTTACCAAGCAATTGAAACTCTGCATCTACCAATACATTCTGCGGTGTACTGAAAACAGGTAATGTAAATTCCTGTTTGTATTTATCCATCACAATAGAATACCGGGTCTTAGTTCCGTTTTCCCATACGTCCACCGAGAGAGGAAGCCTGTACATAGCCGACTTTAAAGTGTCCTGTGTTTGCTCAAGAGTGAGCTTTAAAACACCATTACTGTGCACATGAGAAACTTTTAACAATGGATGTCCCGGTACCAGAAACCATTGATTGAAGAACCAGTTCAGATCTTCTCCCGTCACTTCTTCAAATGCCAAACGAAGGTCGTGTACTTCGGCGGTTTTGAATTGCTTTCTTGTAAGATACAATTTCAGAGATCCGAAAAAAGCAGTATCGCCAACATAATTTCTAAGCATGTGTAAGATTCTTCCGCCTTTATTATAACTATGGCGGTCAAACATATCTTCTTTATCAAGATAATTATACCGAATAATTGGCTCTTGCTTCGTTACTGCTTCGTCAAAATATTCATCCTCTTCTTTTACGTCAAGATAGTCGGCTTCGTCTTTCCCGTATTTATATTCTGACCATAAATATTCTGAGTAATTTGCAAAGGATTCGTTAAGGGGTAAATTGGACCAGGATTCACAGGTAACAAGATCTCCGAACCAATGATGGAAAAGTTCATGGGCAATAATCCCATCCCAGTTCTCATCAAGCAATTGCCGATCATCGCACTGTAGGGCTTCCATAAAAACCGTAGCGGTTGTATTTTCCATAGCACCTGAAATAAAATCCCTTACTACCACCTGCGAATATTTATTCCAGGCATAATTATACCCCAACTTAGTTGAAAAAAATTCGATCATCTCCGGCGTATTGCCAAAAATATTTTTTGCATATTTTTCAAATTTCGGCTCTACATAATAATTTACTTCGATATCGCGCCAGTGGTCTTTCACCACTTTAAAATCTCCAATAGCCATCATAAAAAGGTAAGGGGCATGGGGGAGATCCATTTTCCAGTATTCGGTCTTAGTACTGTCGCCATTGGCTTTTGTATAAACATGTTCTCCATTAGAAAGTACTGTAAAACTAGTATCTACAGTAATGAATATTTCCTGAGTCGTTTTTTCATTGGGACTGTCAATAGTAGGAAACCAACATGAGCTCGATTCTGTTTCACCTTGTGTCCATATTTGTCTTGGCTTATCTTTTATTGCTCCGTCAGGATTTATAAAATACAAACCTCTGTCGTCAGTAATAGCAGCACTTCCTTGTTTGGTGAGCTCACCAGGCTTAGCGATGTACTTTATTTTTACCGTAAAAGTATCGCTGCGTTGATAGGTTTTGGGAAGTTGAATTGTAATTCTTTTTTTATCGTAGGAATACTTGAGTTTTTTCTCTCCGTCTGTAAGAATAATGCTTAGAATTTCCATCCCTTTAGCATCTAACTCGAGGGTGTTTTGAGCATAAAAATACGGCTTGAAGGTTAATGTCGCCACACCGTTTACATACTGTTTTCCCCAGTCAAAGCTAACCTCCAATTTAGTATGAAGCAAATCATTCTTCACTGTCCTTGATGGATTATAAGGCCCTTTGGCAGTCTTAGGTTCGTTTTTTCTTTTACTTTCAGGAGTTCTATTTTTACCCGACTTGTTTTGTGAAATCTTTGAAGTAGAACAAGCAATAATAAAAAGGGAAATTAATCCTGCAAAGAATAAATTTTTGGCTAATTTGAGGTACATATTTAGAAACTAAATTTTTGGCAATGTTAAATATAACAATTAATAAAGAGAAAATAGTTGAATATAAAGAAGAAAATGACAAAAAATTTCTAAACGATGTATTGATCGAAGCGGATATTCAGTCTTTAGGAAATGGTCAATACCACATATTGTACAAGGGGCGATCGTTCCGTGCCGAACTTTTGGATTCTGAAAACAAGAAGAAATTCAAAATTAAGATCAATGGCAAAATAGTTGCTGTTGAACTAAAAGACCGTTATGATTTGCTCCTTGAAAAGATGGGCGTTTCCAATTCTTCCACTACAAAAATACAAGAGGTTAAGGCTCCAATGCCGGGGCTGGTTATTGACATTAAGGTAAAAGAAGGCTCTATCGTAAAAACAGGTGAGCCTCTTATCGTTTTGGAGGCTATGAAAATGGAAAATATTATAAAGTCCCCCTGTGATGGGGTAGTGTATCAAGTTCTTTCCAAAAAAGGGGATATCGTAGAAAAGAATAAGTTGTTAATAAAATTTAATGCATAATCACCTTTCATAGGTTTTTATGGATTGTATTTTTTGATAATTTGATGTAGGTTTGGAGGTTAGTAGTTGTATTTCACAACTTATTGCTAGGGTCTAATATCTAAATTAAACTAAATGAAATACAAAAGAATCCTTCTGAAACTTAGTGGAGAAGCTTTGATGGGCAACCAGAAGTATGGTATCGACCCGGAAATTTTAGGTAAATACACTCAGGAAATCAAAACCATTGCCGACAAAGGCGTACAACTTGCCATTGTAGTAGGAGGCGGAAATATATACAGAGGAATGCAAGCGGAAAGTATGGGCATAGACCGTGTGCAGGGCGACTATATGGGTATGCTTGCCACGGTTATCAATAGTATGGCTTTACAAAGTGCTCTTGAAAAGGGGGGATTATATACAAGACTTATGTCCGGCATTAACCTGGAACAAGTTTGTGAACCTTTTATCAGAAGACGGGCTGTACGTCACTTAGAAAAAGGGCGTATTGTCATTTTTGGTGCAGGCACAGGAAACCCTTATTTTACTACGGATTCGGCCGCAAGTTTAAGAGCAATTGAAATTAACGCTGAAGCCGTTTTGAAAGGAACAAGAGTAGATGGAATTTATACGGCAGATCCGGAAAAAGATCCAACTGCTACAAAATTTTCAAACCTTACTTTTAAAGAGGTTTATGAAAAAAAACTAAATGTAATGGACATGACAGCGTTTACTTTGTGTAAAGAAAATGGTCTGCCCATTATTGTTTTTGACATGAACAAGCCCGGCAACCTGCTGAGAATAATAGAAGGGCAGGAAGTGGGGACACTGGTGAGTATGTAATCAATTAAGAATTAAAAATTAAGAATTAAAATGGAAGAGATAGAGTTATACCTCGACGATGCAAAAGATTCAATGCTAAAAGCACTTAAGCACACCGAATTAGAA
>JANYCO010000722.1 GCA_025360235.1 Cytophagales bacterium | reverse complement strand
GAAAAAAATTCAGGTGAAGATGGTATTTTAACAGCCTATGAAGCAATGAATCTAAGCTTAGATAATACAGAATTGGTTGTGCTTTCTGCTTGTGAAACTGGTCTTGGCGAAATAAAAAACGGCGAAGGTGTTTACGGAATTCAACGAGCCTTTCGTGTTGCAGGTGCCAGATCAATTATTATTAGTTTATGGAAGGTAGACGATATGGCTACTCAGAAACTAATGACTATGTTTTACGAGGAATGGTTAAAATCGGGAAACAAAAGAAAAGCATTTACTATTGCTCAAAATAAACTAAGAATAGAATACAAAGACCCTCTTTATTGGGGAGCATTTATCATTGTAGGAGAATAAAAATATGAAAAAAATTATTTACACATTATGTATTGGTTTAGCCGGCTTCTCTGCTGTTGCACAAGATGCTGCAAATTCTAAACCTATAAATATCAGCACCAGTGAATTTATAGAGTTTGCTCCTACCGTTTCAGGTGATGGGAAAACAATGATCTTTCAATCTAACCGCTCTGCTAGCGGATTCAGACTTTATGAAAGTACATTGGGAGCTGATAACAACTGGTCAACTCCAAAAGCGCTTGATAAGGTAAACAGTGTTGCACAACCAAATTATTTAATTGGCGGACCTTGTATGAGTCTTGATGGAAAAACACTTTATTTTTGCGCCATGACTTCTGGAAGTTTAACCGATATGGATATTTTCGTTTCAAAAAAGAATAGTAAAAACGAATGGAGTTATCCAACAAATATTGGAAGACCCATTACTACAATTGACAGCGAAACTTTCCCTTCTATTTCTCCTGATGGCAAAAAATTATTTTACACCCAAACCTCTGCACGTGGAAAAGAAGCCAAATGTTCTAAAATAATGATGACAGAATTAGATGATAAAAACAACTGGAAAAAACCAGTTGAGATTATTTCTCCAAATAATTCCTCATGCGACAAATCTCCAAGAGTTGCTTACGATAATAAAACACTGTTTTTCTCCAGCAACAAAAACGGTAACTATGATTTATACAGAACTGAAATGTCTGCTGCTAGTAATTGGAGTCAGCCTGTAGCGTTGGATTATGTCAACTCTCCTGAATCGGAACTTTATGCATCACTCCAATCTTCAGAAGACTATATATATTATTCTCAAAAAGGCGACATCTATGCTGCAACTGTACCGGACAAATTCAGATTGCATGGACTTGGCCTCGAAGGTAAATTCATAGACTCCGAAAATGGAAAACCAATTTCTGGCCTATTGTTCTTAATTGATACACTTGCAAAAGATACGTTAAAGAGAATTTCCGTAAACGGTTCTTATAAACTAAATATTGGTGTTGGGAAAAATTTTAAACTAGTAGCTACTTCTACCGGCTATTATAATTACAGCAACAACTATACAGCTTCTGTGGATGATCCATTTAAATTATTGACCAATGATATAAAGCTTAATTTCAAAAAGAAGGAAGTGGTTTTCAAAGTGTCTGATAAAGAAAACAGCAAAGGGTTGAAAGTAAAGATCAAAGTAACCAACGTCGTTACCAAAGAAGAAACTATTGTTGAAGCCAATGCTGGCCGTGATGGAAAATATGCAGTAAGTTTAAGAGAAGGAAATAAGTACAATGTAGAGATAAGCAGTATAGAAGGATATGCTTTCAATAGTACTACCATTGAAGTGCCTCTTAGTACTAATTCGGAAACAGTATACGCCTCTGAGAACGCAGCAAAAGACACCACAAAAGTATCTGATGCTTTCATGCCAAACTTTGACATTAAACTCCAACCTCTAAAAGATGATACAAAATTAACACTCAACGACATTCACTTTCTTTTCAATAAATTTCAATTAGAGGAAGAGTCTTATAAAGAACTGGATAAAGTTATCAATTTAATGATCTCAAACCCTACCGCACAGATTGAAATCTCAGCCCATACAGATGATGTAGGTTCTGACGATTTCAATAATACACTTTCTACCAAACGAGCACAGGAAATTGTCAAATATTTAAATTCTAAAGGAATTTCATCTTCACGTTTAAAAGCGAAAGGTTATGGAAAAACAAGACCTTTAGATACTGCACCAACGGAAGAGGCCAGAGCTAAGAATAGAAGGGTGGAATTGAAGATACTTGATATTAAATAAAATTACGAATTACAGTTCTATATGTAATTCGTAATTTTATTTAATCTACTTTTTATTGTCTTTTTCTTATAGACGGTTACTTTAAATGTGAGTAGTTTAATTTTTTATATTCTAATTTAAAACCATCTATATTATTTTTTTAGATATAAAGATCCTTTAATTTTTATATTGGTTTGTAACAAATAATTTGCCACCTTGTGCTCTTGTTCAACCTAATAACTAAAAATGAAAAAGACAATCTCAACTATTTTAGGATTCTTATTTATAATAAGTTCCTTTGCACAGGTAAAAGTTAATGAAGGCCCTCCTCTTGGCAATGAGACTACTGACAAGATGAACCGAATGATTCAGGGCGAAAATGGTGCTTTTTATGCGTATAGAATTCGCACAAAAGGTAAAGGCACAGTTTACATTGTTGAAAAAATTGACCAGGCTTCAATGAATATCGTTTTTGCAACAGAAATTCCAATACCTGTTGATAAAACAAAAGTATTGGATGTTCAATTTGTAGGTGGAAAAGTTTATGTTTTATTCCGCACCTATGATAAAGATGCTCAAATAATGAGTCTTAATTACAGAACTGTTTCCCCGGAAGGCAAGGTATCGTCAGTGGATGGAGAACTTCTGAACAGAAAAACAGATCATTATGAATTTATAGATTTTGATATTACTATCAATCAAAATAAAACAAAACTAGCAGTAAAAACTACTTATAAAGCAAGTAAAGACGAAGCTTATAAAACAGATTTTATTTTATTTGATGCAGTAAATCAGAAAACTGAATGGACAAAAACTGTAAATAAATATTTGAAGAAAAGTAATCCTTGGTTTGTCTTTAGTTTTACATCATCAGAAACCACTGGCTTTCTTGGATTCATATTAAATGACAACGATGATATTTACTATGCCTATAACGATAAATTAAAAAAAGACGACAAAAAAGATTTACGTTATAATGCTGCTGTTGAAATAATAAAAGCAGGAAGCACCACTCCTATTTCGGTTCCGTTGGATCTAAACCCTGAGTACCTTGTTTATGACGTAATGTTCTCTATGAACAAGCAAAATAACGTAGTAATAGCAGGGTTCTTTAAAGATGTGGTTGAAAGAAAAGGCCGTGATCTTGTAGATGTAGGTGTTTTCAATTATAGAATCAACAGTACATCAGGAGCAATCGAAGGAAAGTCTGTTAAAATATTTGATGAAAAAATATTAACAGCTCTTGAATCAAATCAAAAAAGAGCTAGACATATGAATTACAAAGTAGATTACATCATACCTAGTGGAGATGACTTTTATTTAGTTGGAGAACAATATACTGTTACTGTACAAAACAGACAACAAAATGCCTTTAGTAATATAAGTAACATTATCTCTATAGCTTCAGGGGCAAATCCATTTTATGTTGGAAAAAATTTCATATATGAATATATGGATGTGATTGTGGCAAAAATAAATGCAAAAGGTGAGTTTGAATGGATTTCAAATTCCCCATTGAGAAATCAAACGGTTACCTCTGATAATCCACACGTTTTTAAACAATATATTGCAGTTGGGTCAAGTAAAGGAGTGTATTTATTTTATAACGAACATCGCAAAAATTCTGAACGT
>JANYCO010000714.1 GCA_025360235.1 Cytophagales bacterium | reverse complement strand
CTTATGGTGTAATTACTATAACGAAGATCAATAGCACAGTTTTGAATTTTACTTTGCGATTAACCAGCACTACTACCGATATTAATATCTTCTCTACTAAAACAGGAAGTGCACTATCTGCTTCTAACAGTACGGATTCATTATGTCAAACATGGGTACTTGCAACTCGCTACATTGGCGGGGTAGAACAAACTTTATTAAAAGATGCAATTGTTGCAGGAACAACAAAAATTACATTAGTGATGAGTTCTTTCGGCACCTATCTTGCGATATCAGAAGTTACAGGCTCTGCTACTCAATATCAAGACGGCACTTGGGTCTGGACGGATGGAACGCAAACAGCAATTTGTGCAGGACAGGCTGGGGCTTGCAATGCTAATGACGTAACATTTATAAATGGAGATATTCATTTTTCATTTGTGAGTGGTGGCCAAACCTATGAAACTATTTATACAAAAGCACAATAGTTCCTTATTTAGAATAAACCATTTTACAACTATTAAAATTGCCTTTGACTGTCGTTAGTCAAAGGCAATTTTAGTTTTAGATTTAAAGGTCTGTTTCTTCAATATAAAGTATCTCCTTGCTGGCGGGACGCCAACAAGGGCTAATCCATTCTTACATATTTAAATCAGCGAAATCAAACAATCCGTTTAATCAACGGTCCAGACGAGTAACTATCTCCACCGCCGCATCCGCCAGCACCGTTCCGGGACCATAGATTCCCACCACTCCCATTTTTTTTAAGGAGGTATGATCTTTCTCCGGAACTATCCCTCCCACTATAACAAGAATATCCGATCTTCCATATTTTTTTAAAGCATCCATAAGTTTAGGAATTAAAATATCATGTCCTGCAGCAAGACTTGAAATGCCAATAACATGTACATCATTTTCCACCGCTTGTTTGGCCACTTCTTCCGGAGTGCTGAACAAAGTACCGAGATCAATATCAAAACCAAGATCAGAAAAACCACCAGCTATTAATTTCGCGCCTCGATCATGGCCGTCTTGTCCCATTTTAGCTACAAGCATGCGAGGACGCCTTCCGGTTTTTTTCGCAAATTTTTCCGTAAGTTTTAAAACTGTTTGTATTTTTTTCTGATCCGTCATTTCCGATTTATATACGCCAGAGACCGTCATTGAGTTGGCCTGGTGTCTTCCGAATATTTTCTCCATGGCAAAAGAAATCTCTCCTAAGGTAGCTCTTTTTCGCGCAGCTTCCACAGCCAGCTCCAAAAGATTGCCTTCTCCTGATGCTGCACAATTGGTAATTGCATCCAGCGCTAAAACTACTTCTTCATTGTTACGGTTTAATTTTATATGCTTTATTTTTTCAGTTTGTTCAGATAACACCTTATTGTTCACCTCCAGAAGATCCATTTTTTCTTCACTGGCTAGCTGATATTTATTTACTCCAACAATAATTTCCGATCCTGAATCTATTTTGGCTTGCTTCCTTGCCGCAGCTTCTTCTATTCTAAGTTTTGGAATACCTGATTCAATCGCTTTGGTCATACCACCATTCGCTTCTATCTCTTCAATATGTTTGTATGCTTTTTCGATTAATTGAGCCGTGAGTGATTCTACATAATATGACCCGCCCATTGGATCTATATAATTACAAAGACCAGTTTCTTTTTGCAAATAGAGTTGTGTATCACGGGCAATTTTGGCTGATTGTTCAGAAGGCAGTGCCAATGCTTCATCAAAAGAGTTCGTATGCAAAGATTGTGTATGACCAAATACAGCAGATAAGGCTTCGATCGTCGTTCGGGTAATGTTATTATAAGGATCCTTACTGGTAAGACTCCAGCCGGAGGTCTGGCAGTGCGTCCTTAATATAAGTGATTTTTCATTTTGAGGGTCGAACTGTTTCATTAGGTGCGCCCACAAGAATCTTCCTGCGCGCAACTTGGCGATTTCCATAAAGAAATTCATTCCTATTCCCCAAAAAAAACTCAACCGAGGAGCAAAATCATCAACAGCAATTCCTGCTTTAATTCCTGTGCGCACATATTCCAATCCGTCTGCAAGTGTGTAGGCAAGTTCAAGATCAGCCGGGGCTCCGGCTTCCAACATATGGTAGCCGCTGATGCTAATGGTATTAAACTTTGGCATTTTTTCAGAACAATAGCGAAAAATATCTGCCACTATTTTCATAGAAGGGGTCGGAGGATATATATAGGTGTTCCGCACCAGAAATTCTTTCAGAATATCATTTTGAATGGT
>JANYCO010000707.1 GCA_025360235.1 Cytophagales bacterium | reverse complement strand
TTTATGGTTTTTGAATTTTGTTTCACTTTTGACTAATATAGGTTAGTAATTACGTTGATAACCTACTCAAAAATTGCTATCGCAATTTGATCAGCAAAGCCAATCTATTACTTAGTTTGCAGGCTTAGCCCACAAACAGATTTACTAACTCCTTTTTGGATACACTTTAGCGAAGCTATTGATTTTGCTGAGGATATAACCTTTCAAAAATAAATCAGGTGATACTTTGTATCACCTGATTCTTATTCTTTCTTACTTTTCTGTAAAATTATATACTCTTTACCAATATCTTACCTTCTTACCTCACTTTTGGATACATGACCCTAAATGAAATGAATCAGACGACACTTCGTACCGTCTGATTCATTTCATTTAATTTCCAATTAATTTAAAAAATAAATAGTATCACCACTTTATTACTATAAAAGTGGTGATACTACATAACCTTCAATTCCTTCATATGAATATCCAGAAAAAGTATTATATACTGTTGTATACCGGTGATCTCCTGTAAAGGAATTGTAATAACGGTGCAATGGCACAGGAACCAAACCTCCCTGAGTCATATCTGGCGCAGCAGTTGGGTATACATAACCCGAAATACCTTGATAGGTATACCCAGAATATGTTGCATAACTAGTAGTGAAAAAATTATCAACGGATGATGCAAATTGGTACAATGGAATCAAGCTTAAATTTGTATTGTTATCAACGTACAATTTACAAACTTTCCCAGAGGTGTAATTCGTACCGGCAGAAGATATCGAATAACCTGTAGGAGGGGTCGAATTTCGTGCATAATAAAAATCACCGACTGAGTTTAGAAATTGATAAAATGGAACAGCATACAAAGCAGGGCTAGCTGCCACTGTTACATTCGAAACATTTGTAGAATAAATATCCTGCTTTGCAAAATTATATTGATTTTCACTCAGTTTTTTCTCGCCTGTTATTGTTTCTTTAAAAGTAGCAATCAATCTTCCTGTATTATCGTATTGATAACGGGAATAGAAATTATCTTCGTTTAAAGTATGAGTTACCAATTTCGTAGTTGGATCATATACATATCCAGTCATATCAGCATCTATAGGACGAACAGAGAAATCATCAAAGAAAGCTACCGTATTAGATGGTGTAAAACAATTAACGCTGATACTATTAGTAGTTAAGGTAGAAACATAGTTTGCAGGAACATCAAAATCCAATATATACAAACCCCAATTGCCTACTGTATACGTTGGAGTTATACAAGGAGAAGGTATAACAATACTACCAGATCCAGTCATACTAACTATCAATCCGCATCCTGCAGCACTGGTATTATGAACCCAAACACTGGCGCGGTATTTTTTCCCTACAATAATATTTCCTTCCGAAGAAGACCCTCCTACCCGGTTGAACGCTTTAAATCCTGGGCCAGCGTTTATGCCCGAAGTTCCAGGAGCAAGCCTCATAACATAATTTCCAGTATGTGCTTTAACAGCGCCTGAGGTAGCCAGGAACCTTTCAGAAAATGGCCCCACCAATTCCCCGGCAAACTGTTTGTTAGATAAAGAAGGTGCTGTAAATGTTTGTTCTGAAGATGGATCATAAAGTTGTTCAAATCCTGAATAACAGAAACTGGCAGCATTTGTGTTTTTACCTTTTGCTAACGGATAATTATTATAAATAGCATTAGGATAAGCAAATGTAATTCCTGGTGGTGTAGGGTTTATAATGTAGGTTTGATCATAGGCCATTTTAGTAGCGGTATAATTACCGTTTATATTTTTCCCTTCAAGAGCATTTGAAAATTTATTCTCCGATGTTGGCACAATTGTTTTTTGCCATGATGAAGGACTTGTCTGCGCTGTACCAGCCAATTCTTTAGACCAGTCAAATTCTTTATATCCACTATAAGTGCCATCCGTATTCACATTCTGATTATTCCATATATAAGAAGACGAGGGTCTCCACATTTTTTGATAATCGTAATAATTCACAATGGTATTATTACTAATTGCCAAATTTTCGTAGACATCTGTAGCAGAATTATAATTTCTATATTCCCAACTATTACTCCATGGCTTTATTGACGCTGAAATAATATTATTATTTTGAAGTAGTGCAGATAAGATATTGAATGAAACTGATCCAACTACAAAATAAAATTCAAAAGAAGTGCGATGCCAAACGACGGCGAGTTCAGCGGCAGCAGCAAGGCGACGTGCGCTTCGCGGCCACCTGCTTCGGCGCCGAACGCGCTGTTGGTGGCGCAGGCTGCAAGCGCACCGTATAGTAAGGCCCGTAACAGCGCGTGGCTGACGA
>JANYCO010000611.1 GCA_025360235.1 Cytophagales bacterium | reverse complement strand
CTAACTTATACAAATTTAACTAAATTTTCAGGCTACAAATATAACTAATTTGGCACTATTCACGAAGATGTGGACTATTATGCCTATGTTGATATAAAAATAAAATTTTTCTGCAAATTATTTTCTAATGACTTCATTTTTGTTAAATTTGTATAAGTTAGTTCTTTAAAAGTCGGGTAGTTAATATTAACGGTTTTCCATAGCTGGTTGAGAGTTCCGGGAGAAAAGTACAGAGCCCTCTGTACTCTCCCGGTTTTATTTCAAGCTATGAAAAATCGTTATTAAGAATGAAAGACATTTAAAGTTCCATAGCTGGTTGAGAGATCCGGGAGAAGATAGTACAGAGCCCTCTGTATTTCTCCCGGTTTTTTTTATAACGGATTTTGCGGATTATTGGATTACTCGGATTTGGTGCTGCGCACTGTTAGTGAAAAATTATTTTATTTTCCAATTCCAGTCTTCGTTTTTTGAAGGTGTATCTTTAGTAGTTGAAGTACTTATAGTTTCTTCGTCTGTGCTAATTTTTTTTTTCGGATTTACCTCTAATAGCAAATCAGAAGGGAGGTTTTCTACTTGCATTTTTTTGCTGGTCAACTGTTCTATCTTCTTTACCTGGTCTAGTTCTACGTTGGTTGCAAAAGTGATCGAAACGGCTGTATTTTCGTTACTTATTTTTTTTATACGAGTTATAAAAATTTCTTTTTCGGATGGAATTTCCATATGAAAAATATACGGGATACTTGTAAGATTAAAAGAAGGTTGATCTTCGCTGCTCAAAATTATTATTCGGGTTGAAGAAGATTGTTTTGCCTCTTCTAATGAATCAAACGCACTGTTGTAAGAACCATGATTCAAAATTCCAATAGTATTACCTATTCTTTTTTTAAGATTATTGTATAATGTTTCAGCAGTATCTCGTGTATTTACAAAGACAACAACCTTTGCAAACACTTTACTGTCGCGCAACATAAGCTCGAGTAAATTCAATTTGGTTTTATAGTTGGGAACCTTATATAAAATCATATTAATAGTTTCCGGATTAGGGTCCATGATGTCTTGAACCTCGACCAGTGACGCATTAGGCATAAGCTGTTCTGTCAATTTGTTCAATTTTTCATTTACCACTTCCGTAAAAACCAACCGCTGACATTTTGGAATCCCTTCAGAGAGATTATAGACTGGCGCCTGAAGATTTAGCTTAAAAATCAGTTCAGCATCGTCTACAACAAAGGCCATCAAAGATCTTAGGTTCAACGTTGATTTAATATACAACGCATTTATTTTATCAGGTGTACCAATTACTATGTCTGCAAGACCATCTTCAATTGTTTCCAAATAATGATCACCCATAAGACCAGAGGTGAGACAACTAATTCTGATTCCGGTATGTTTGCCCAGCCATTTAAATAATGCTGTTAGCGCTGTTACCTTTTCTTTTGTGGGTACTAGAATTAATGCCCTGGGAGCACCTTCCACATGTTCTCTTAAACGCATTAATACAGATAAAACATACGCTGTAGTTTTGCCACAACCTTCCGGACCGACACCAATAATATTTTGTCCGCCAACCATTCTGGAAATAGTTTTGGATTGAATTTCCTTTGGACTTAAGTAACCGGCATCCAACATTGCCGTTAACAATTGCTTACTTAATTTTAAATTTTCGAGCGACACGTGTTCAATGAATTAGAAGTAAATTATGTGCAAAGGTAGTGATTTGTTTCCAAAGCTATCGTCTAAGTCTATTCCCTGCTGTTAGTTTTATCTTTTTTCATTATCTTTGCACCATGTTATCCGATGAAATATTCCTAAGTAAACTGAATCCCGAAGACTACAAACTGGTAATGCGTCTCCGTCATCAGGTTGGTGAATTGATGGGTAATTACCAGCTTTTGGCAGAAGGAGATAAAGTAATGGTATGTGTGTCTGGAGGAAAAGATAGTTATACCATGCTTGACATGATGCTATATGCACAAAAGAAAGCGCCTTTTCATTTTGATATCATTGCAGTAAACCTTGATCAAAAACAACCTGATTATCCTGAAGAAATTCTTCCTGCTTATCTGAAAGAGCTGGGGGTAGATTATAAAATAATAGAAAGAGATACCTACAGTATAGTAAAAGAACATGTTCCTGAAGGTAAGACCATGTGTAGCCTTTGTTCACGTATGCGCAGAGGTACATTATACGGAGTAGCTACAGAACTTGGCATCACTAAACTAGCCCTTGGCCATCATAAAGACGATATCCTGGAAACATTCTTCCTTAACATGCTCTTTGCCGGCAAACTGGAAGCCATGCCTCCTAAATACAAAACAGATAATGGTGAACATATTGTCATTCGCCCTTTGTCCTTTTGTAGAGAAAAAGATATTGAACGCTATTCTGTTTTAAGAAAATTCCCAATAATCCCTTGCAACCTATGTGGTTCACAACCCAATATGCAGCGTAAGGTGATTAAAAAAATGCTTCAGGACTGGGATGCTTTACACCCAAACAGAAGCGAAATCATTTTTACTTCCCTCCAAAATGTCCACCCTTCCCATTTAATGGATAAGAACCTTCATGATTTCATCCATCTAAAGGATGTAATAAATACCTAGATAAGCTAAAAACGAAGCTTTTTTCATTTTTTTTGTAACCTGAGAAGGAAATAACCCGTAAAAACCCTCAGGAGGATATAGAAAAATGAGAAAGGTATTGATTTTAGCGGTTTTAGTAGGTTTTATCTCAAGTTGCAGCAGCAATGCTTATAAACTTAGTAAAGTAGACAAAGAAGAACAGAGAGGTTTTCACGCTAAACAAGCGAAAAAAATAATCGACACTAATGAGTCGAATAAAAAAGCAAATCAGAAAGCTAATGAAAAATCAAAAGCTCAGCTTAACGAGCATTTGAATGCTTTGAATAAAAACAAAGCGAAAGGAAATGCTGGTAATACCAGAACATTTACTTTCTATTAAGAATTATCCGAATATATTTTTTTAGAAGGGATAAAAGAGATTATAATACCACCAATCACAAAAAGTACTGCAATGACCAGCACACTATTTCGCATAGAGCCGGTCATTTGTTTTACAAATCCAAACATAAACGTACCTAATACAGTAGATAGTTTGTCTGCAACGTCATAAAAGCTAAAATACGAAGCGTTATCGGTCGTATTTTGAGGTATTAATTTAGAATAAGTAGATCTTGATAAAGATTGAATGCCTCCCATTACAAAACCAATCATTGCTGCAAGAATATAAAAACCTATCCCCTTTTGAACAAAATAAGCAGTTCCACAAACCAGCACCCATATCGATATTCCTAGTAAAAGTGCTTTAACATTTCCCACTTTTGAAGAAGTGAAGTTGAAAAACATAGCACCTGCAATAGCTACTAACTGAATAATTAGAATTGTAATAATAAGATTAGCCGATTCCATCTCCATTTCTTTTTTTGCAAATAAAGGAGCGAGGTACATTACCGTTTGAACGCCCATATTGTAGAAGAAAAAGGAAAGAAGGAAGGTTTTTAACAACTTCTGTTTTTGCACTTCTATAAATACTTTTTTCAATTCTTTTAACCCGTTGAAAATCCAGTTGCCTTCACCCCTAACTGCAGTGGAATATTTCGGGAGATTTAAGAAGGTGTACTGTGAAAAAAGGAACCACCAGACACCTACTGTAATAAATGAGATTCTCGCAGCCTCTCCTTGATTTTCTTTAGAAACACTCAATACCATCACCAGATTAACTACCAGCAACAATACACTTCCTATATATCCCAAAGAAAATCCTTTAGCACTCACTTTATCAAAATTTTCTTCATCCGTTATTTCAGGAAGAAATGAATTGTAAAAAACAATACTTCCACTATAACCCACCAATCCAAAGAAAAATGAAAAGACACCAATGAACAAAGCAGTATCCACCACAAATTGATCACCTGCTTCGGGTTTGAAGAAATACAAACTCACACATGCCAATGAACCTATATAGCAGAAGATTTGCATAAACAATTTCTTTCTACCGGAATAATCTGCGATAGAAGTAAGGAATGGGCTTAGAAAGGCAACGAATAAAAAAGAAGCAGAAACGATATAACTCATCAGTACATCATTATCCATACTAAAAGAAAGGAATTTTACAGGATTATTGGTGATCCCAAGAAAATAATCCGGGAAAATTGCGGTAGTAATGGTAAGCGAAAAAACCGAATTCGCCCAATCGTACATGCACCAGGCGTTGATCGTTTTTTTGTTGTTTTTTTCCATGTCGTTAGTTAAAAAAACGTCCTACCGCTTCCATTTTTAATTCTGTTTCTCTGTATTCGTTCTCTGGCTCGGAATCCTGCGTCACTCCTGCTCCTGCGTATAACAATACTTTATTGGCAAATAAATTAGCGCAACGCAGGTTTACGAATATATGTGATTCCTCATTAATATTTACCGGACCTAAATAACCAGAAAACAATTTCCGGTCCATACCTTCGTGTTCTTTTATAAATTCCAATGTCACTTCTTTTGGCATTCCGCATACTGCCGAAGTGGGATGAAGCAACTCTAACATTACGGTTCCCAATTCAGAAAAATTTAGTTCTTTTGTATTAACAGAATAGTCAGTACGAAGATGAAGTAAATTTCCTGACTGTACTGTACGTGGACCATTCTCTTCGTATTCACGGAGTCGGATTTTTTTAAAACAATTGATTATGTATCTTGATACCAATGCTTGTTCTTCAATTTCCTTTTGCGTCCATACCGCTCTTTGAATACTTTCTCCGTCCTTTAAAAGTTGAGTACCTGCCAATGCAATTGTTCTGAAGATGCCTTCTTTATCAATACTTGCAAGAATTTCAGGAGTAGCCGTTAGCCATGCTCCTGTTTCTTTTGTATAAATTAGCGAAACAAAAGCAGCAGGATATTCATTAGATATTTTTTGAAGTATTGTCGTAATTTTTGATCCGGAAGAAACGTTCATTTCTTTACTTCGAGCCAATACTATTTTTTTAAATCTATTCTCTAAAATAGATTCCTTGCCAAGACTTACCAGCTCAGTATAATTGCTAATCGTTTTTTTTGATGAAGTTGTATTATCAAAATCAGGAAACGCCACTTCAGTATTACCTGACTTTAGTTTTTCATAAAATCTACTAAAAAAAGATTCTTTAAGAAGCGGATTTATATCTGTACCAATAGAAAATGCTTTTTCATTCGAAGAAAACAAAAGATCCGCTTTCAAAAACAATGTATCTTCCTGACTCTCCTGCAAAAAAGGTTGTACAAGAAAGCCCTGTTCTGATTTTTCTAATTGCGCCTTTCTCCTCACAGGTATTTCTGAAAAGTCAACCAACACCTGAAAATCAGTTGACTTTGGTAATCTCCAGCAAGCATAAGAAAGTTGTAATTCGGATGCGGCAACAAGTAAAGAAAATACTATTTCCTCCCCTGAATGGTTTGCTAATTCTGAATCTTTCAACTGCACTTTATCGTTCATATTATTTTTTATCTATCACAGCTATGGTTAATCTGCTTACGCAAACCAATTCACCTTGTTCATTTGTAATTCTTATATCCCAAATATGGGTCTTTTTTCCCAGATGCAAAAGTGTTGCTTTCCCAAATACATAGCCCTCTTTCATGCCTTTGACATGGTTGGCATTTATCTCCAGCCCCACGCAATATTGTTTCGTTCTGTCCACACACAAATAAGATCCAACACTACCCAAAGTTTCGGCAAGCACTACTGAAGCTCCACCATGCAACATTCCCATTGGTTGATGTGTTCTTTTATCTACGGGCATTTTGGCACAAATAAAATCTTTCCCAAACTCTGTAAATTCTATTCCGATTTGTTCAGCAATAGTATTTGGAGAAAGTTTATTGAGATCAGCAACGGTTAGATTTGTATTTAGCATTAGTTTTTAATTGGTAAAGAACAAAAATAGGAAATTTTGGAGAGGAATAAAA
>JANYCO010000606.1 GCA_025360235.1 Cytophagales bacterium | reverse complement strand
CTTGAATATCTAAACATCAAAGGCCCTATCAATAAAAGAACTCCAATGTATACACCAAAGAAAACAAGAGACGATACTTTAAGTATAATTTCCAAAATTATATAAGTAATAGCAGATAGTACCACTGTAATGCCATAATTAACATACATTGCTCCTGTGTAAAACCCTGGCTCCGGCTCAAACGACTGTCCACACTCAGGGCACTGCTTGGGCATTTCGTGAATCTTTTTGAGATTGTATGTATTAGAAGTGGTAAACATCTTTCCCTCATGGCATTTAGGGCATTTCATTGCCAATAAAGCTCCTCTTGTTGATTCTTCAGACATAAACTACGCTCCCAATTGTTTTACAAGATCAATGTATTTCTGCATTGCCTCTTCTTTACTCAAACCTTTCAATTCGTCCCATGCGTTGAATTTGGCAATACCTTTGAAATCAAACATATTGCTTGGTTTCTCAATATTGATATCTCCTTCAGTAGCTTGTTTGAACAAACTGTATAATTTTAGAAGATTTTCGTTACTTTGCTCTGGTAGAGATTTCGACTTCACCGAGGCTTCGTCAAATAGTGCTTTTAGATCCATTTTTGAATATCGTTCTGATTCAGCCATAAAATTAAGAATTATTCCTACTTTTGAGGTGATGAATACCAATTTATTTAAGAATACCAGTAAAATAGTTATCACCTGCCCTAAACGAATGAACATCTGTCTTAAAGAAGAAGTTCAGGCGCTAGGTTTTATGAATGTAGAGGAATCGCATATGAGTGTGAGTTTTCAGGGAACTCTTGCCGATTGTATGAAGTTGAATCTTTTTCTTCGTACAGGACATAGCGTTCTTTTTCTTATAAAAGAATTTCCTGCCCGAACACCAGACGATCTTTACAAAGAGATGATTGAAATCCCCTGGGAAGAATACATTGATCTGAACGGATATTTTAGTGTTACTTCTTTCTCTGACAATCCTGAGATAAACGATAGCCGTTTTCCAAATCTAAAATGTAAAGATGCTATCGCCGACCGGATCACTGCTAAGAAAGGAGCAAGACCTAACTCTGGTCCCGACAGAAATAAAACAGTAATCAATCTGCACTGGAGAGAAGACCGCGGAGCTGTATATATTGATTCTTCAGGAGAAACGATTGCCAAACACGGTTACCGTAAAATTCCTTTCAAGGCTCCATTGCAGGAAAGTCTTGCTGCAGCTCTAATCCTGACAAGTAAGTGGGATAAAAATTCCAACTTCATAAATCCAATGTGTGGCAGTGGTACGTTGGCTATTGAAGCGGCTTTGATTGCGCAGAACAGAGCCCCGGGTTTGTTAAGAAGCAATTTTGGGTTTATGCATGTGATTGGTTTTGAAGCAGAACCCTGGGAAGAAATGCGAAGAGAAACGAAACTTTTGGCAAAACGAAATCTTGATTTTAAAATTATAGCTACTGACATTAATGAAGATGCTATTCAAGCCGCACAAAGAAATGCTGCCACCGCAGGTGTAGATCACGTTATAGAATTTAGCTGCTGTGATTTCAGAGAAACTCCAATACCAGAAGGAGGAGGTGTGGTGCTGATCAATCCTGAATACGGCGAACGCCTTGGAGAAGTAGATGAATTGAGAACCCTCTACAAAGAGATCGGTGATTTTTTTAAGAAAAGTTGTTCGGGTTATTTGGGTTATGTTTTTACAGGAAATTTAGATCTTGGAAAACAAGTTGGTCTAAAACCAAAACGAAAAATAGAATTTTACAACAGTAAAATAGATTGCCGGTTACTAGAATTTGAATTGTATAGCGGAACAAAGAAATTAGGGAATGGTGAACAGGAAACACAAAAGAGTAAAGACGTTTAAAGATCAAGGAGTAGCATTAATCTAGGATACTTTCTTATAAACCTCAGAGGTTATTAATCCCTGGCATTGTTGAATAGAATAGTCAAAACTCATGGCATGTTTTTTAAGCTCCGTTTTGTAATCTCCCAATTGAAATGTCTCTATATTACTTACTATTTTAAAAAATAAATACATAAATTTAATGAGAGCCTTTTGCCAATAAGGAGATCGGGGAGAAATAACGAAATCAGCAACCAAAAGAATTCCTCCTGCTTTTATTGCCGCAATTAATATAGCAATAACATTCCCCAGACGCTCTTGTCGAAATAAATCAAAGAAATAAAAAGCAATTACTACGTCGTATTGGCCCGAGACTACAATACTGTTTTCATCACCATGAATAAATTTAATTGGTTCCGAAGAATATAACTTCCCATATCCAACGGCCTTTTGCAACATCTTCTCAGAAGAATCTATATAATCAATTTTTACATTTTTGATCCTAACTACAATCTCTTCCAATATCCAGCCTGACCCTCCTCCCATAATTAATATTGAATCTCCGTCTTTAATTCGATCTAATAAAATAATTTGTGATTTTTTTAATTTATTTCCAAAAACAATTTTAGCCAAAAAATCATAACACCAAGCTATTTTATTAAAATTATTTGTAGTTGTTATCATGCTTCATCCATTGTGTTGTGGAAGGCTTCGAGTTTGCTTAGTTTCTTTTTATCCATTCTCTAACCGGAACTATCCATTGCGGATAGGGCTGGTATAAGAAGCCGTGTTTATTGTTCATGGTCAATTTGACTTCTTTTGACAGTGTACCATTTCCTTGTTTTGCAAAGAAATTTACACAGGAAGTACAATAAGTATCTGAGCTTTCATAGACAGATAAGAACTGACCATATAAATTAACTTTCTCAAAAATTATGGGTGTTTCTTCAGAACAAGTTCCCATAATAATAAATCGGATCTGTTT
>JANYCO010000593.1 GCA_025360235.1 Cytophagales bacterium | reverse complement strand
AGAAATTTGTGCTTTCTGAACACCAATTAACTTTCCGAGCTGTTCCTGTGTCAGATTTCGTTCAAGCCGAACTTGCCTAATCATTTCTCCAAGCACTTCAAATTGTAACTCTTGTTCATAAAGATCTCGTTTATTGGTTCCACGTTTCCCTATATGTTTATCTTTCATTTCCTCCAGAGAATATAGTCTCATATTATTTTTAGTCGTCATATAATTACTTCTTGTGTTTAAAATATTTTTGTCTTAGCAATTCTACTTTTTCAATTTCTTTATCGGGAACTTTACCTGTCTTCTTAATTATTCCATGTGTTGCAACTACCAATGTTTCAGATTTATTAGTTTTATCCCAAAAGGCAAACATTCGAAAATAAGTCTTATTATATAAAGTCCGGAATTCCCATATTTCGCCCTTTAGTTTCTTAAATAATTCTTTATCATTATAATATCGCGCTCTTTCAATATTGTAAAGAATTTTATCTTTAGATTTTTGATCGATCATCAAAAGAAATTCATCGACATCTTCCATGAATAAAACCTCAAACTTTGGTGTCATTATATTTAGTTAAGGTTTCCATATAAAGATACAAAAAAGTTTCATTATATAGAAACTGGTGAAAAATATTTTAAAAAAATAATCCCTTCAAATCAACGATCAATCTCCCCCATCATAATATCCAGTGAGCCAAGAATAGCGATTAAGTCAGCCAGCAATACATCCTTTGTAATCGCAGGCAGCACCGATAAATTCACAAAACAACAAGACCTGACTTTCACACGATAAGGAATATCATAAGTTCCGGTGGTACGGAAGAAAAATCCTAGCTCCCCTTTCGGGTTTTCAGCACGGGCATAAAAATCCATTAGTTTTGGTCTGGTCTTTTTAGGAACCAGTGCCTGTGGATCGAAATCTCTGGTCCGTTTGTGTTCGCCTTTGAGTTTTACCAAACATTGTTCAACAATTTTTACAGACTCCCAACACTCTAGCACTCGAACATTTGTTCTGTCCCAGCAATCGCCAACAGTACCCATCTCCCCTTTACCAATCGGAATTTCGAAGTCCAGTTCAGGATAAACAGAATAACCGTCCACTCTTCTTAAGTCATAGCGTAAGCCAGAAGCGCGAAGACAAGGACCGGAGATTCCGTAATTAATAGCAAGATCAAGAGGTAGTACTCCTATGTTTGCCGTACGCTGAATAAAGATCTCATTGCTAATCATGATCTTTTGTAGCTCCTGCAATTTTGGTTTTAAATAATTTATAAAGTCTGTGCAACGATCTTCAAAGCCAACAGGAAGATCATAATACAAACCTCCGATCCAAATATAATTATAAAGCATTCGTGCACCAGACAACCATTCCAGCAAACGATTCAGATGCTCTCTGTCGCGCATAAGCCAAAGGAAAGGAGTAAACGAACCTACATCCAATCCATAAGTACCAATGGCGATAAAATGAGACGCGAGACGATTAAGTTCTGCCACTAAAACTCTGATGTATTCTACCCTTTTTGGAATATCGTTTTCAATACCCAACATCTTTTCGATGCCCATTGCATAAGCATGTTCGGAGTTCATGGCCGCCAGGTAATCCATGCGGTCTACAAAAGGGATAAGTTGATTGTAGGGAAGTTTCTCTGCATGTTTTTCAAAACAACGGTGCAGATAACCCATATGAGGAATAACATTCTTAATAATTTCTCCATCCGTCACCACTTCCAATCTCAACACACCGTGTGTAGAAGGGTGTTGAGGTCCCATATTGAGTACCATCTCTTCTGTACGCAATTTGCTCACATCCGTAGCGAGAGGCTCAGAGTTGGTGAGGTGCTTTGAGTCGTATTGGTATTGTATAGTGTTTTTCAAAATTATGAGTTATGAATTATGAGTTATGAATGTTGAATTAATTCATAACTCATAACTTAAATTTAATACTTGACTTTTATTCCATGATAATATTCCTGCTCCAAATAATCTTTTCGGAGCGGGAAACCTTCCCAATCAGCAGGAAGTAAAATTCTTCTCAGGTCGGGATGATTGGTAAATTTTATTCCAAACATATCGTATGCTTCTCGCTCATGCCAGTCGGCGGTGCGCCAGATGTTGGATATAGTAGGCACTTCAGGGTTTTCTCTATTTGTTTCTACTCTTAATACGATTGAATGATTGTAGGGAATTGAATACAGATGGTAGAGTACTTCCATTGTCTTCTTTTCGGGTCCATTGTCCATGCCTGTCAGACAAGTCATGTAATCAAAATAAAGTTGATCGGTATCGCGGAGAAAAAAACAAACCTCGACAATTTTTTCAGGAGAAATTTGTAGTTGTGATTGGGTGTAAAAAGAATTTTCAGACAACACTATTCCTTCCCCAAATTTCTCTATTAGTAATGATTTGATTTCTAAAAACTGCATAATCTCGATCTCCGAATCTTTGCTTTGTTAACGCTCCGTTACCCTTTTAATAGCGGGTCTGTAATAATAAAATATATCACCCTCTTCTGTTGTATACACATCACTGTCCGGCCTATAGAAATTACTGCTTTTAAAATCACTAGCGTGAACGTCTTTGTCCCAATATTCAATATTGTCAATTACTTTCCCTTCAAATTTTTTTCCGGAAAATAAAATTTCTACATATCCTTTTTTAAGTCCTTCGTTTACCAGACTCTGCACAACGCTGGAATTCGTATGCTTAGAGAGATCAACCGTATCTCTTTGTCCCAGCAATAATGTTAAATCCTTTATGATAGGTTCATGGTACTTGTGCTTACCACTTCCTACTCCTGCCTCTGACATAAAATGATGTGCATCAAAATAAAAAACACAGGTATCAATTTTATAACAAACAACTTTGATGTGTTTGAAGTGGTGTATCTTTATTTTCTTTTCAATAGTTATAATATTATCGTCATTGGTATCGGAAATACCCAAAAAATTGAAAAATAATATATAGAGAAAATAATGCATTAAATTTAAACTACTTGGGGTTTCTTTTTGTCCAATATTTTTTTTAAAGCAGTAGGTTCCATCAAACTTTCCTGTCTTATTTTTTCCTGTAACTTCATTATACCACCGATAAGCGCTTCCGGTCTTGGCGGACAACCAGGCACGTATACATCCACAGGAATAATTCTATCCACTCCTTTCACTACATGATAGCCGTGTTCCCAATAAGGGCCACCACAGTTGGAGCAAGAGCCCATTGAAATTACATAACGAGGCTCCGGCATTTGTTCGAATAATCTTTTTATACGATCAGCCATTTTGAACGTAACAGTTCCCGCTACGATCATTAGATCCGATTGCCTTGGAGAAGAGCGAGGCAACACGCCAAATCTATCCAAATCATATCCCGAAGCGTATGCCGACATCATCTCAATAGCACAGCAAGCAATACCAAAGCCCATGGGGAACAACGAAGACAAACGCGCCCAATTCAGGATGTCGTCTACTTTCGTCACCACTACTCCTCCACTTCCAAACTTTTGATCTAGCAACATTTTTTTTAGTTATGAGTTTTTAGTTATGAATTATGAATGACTTTTTTAAACTTAAAATTCATAACTCATAATTTAGAATTAGCATACCTCCGATTTAATTCTTCATATAGGCTTTGCGGTACTTTCGATTCAAATTTTTCAGGTGTTGGATCTGGTTGCACCCAGTCCAGGTATCCCTTCACCCAAGCATATATTAAGCCAAGGGCAAGAATTAATAAAAACAAGAACACCTCTATTAATGAAAACCATCCCCACAATCCATTCGTTTCTTTTATCAGGGTTGCATTTCCAAAAACAACTGCCCAAGGGAACAAAAAAACAATCTCTACTTCGAACAACACAAATAAAAGTGCTACAATATAAAATCGAACGTTAAAATTTGTCCATGGACTTCCTACCGCATCTTCACCACATTCGTAGGCGGATAATTTTTCTTCATTGGGTCGGTTTGGGCGGATAAACTTGGCTACCGTTAAGGCTATCACTACAAACGATATTCCTCCAAGAATAAATAATAGAACATTACCAAATTCAGAAACCTGAGTACTTACCATTGTCACAAATTTACTACTTTATATAATTGAATCCAATAAATGTAAAATACTAATTATTAATATGTTATTGCCATTTTTGAAAGATTTACACGACTAATTTGTAGAAACAAATAAAAAGAGCAAACTTTGTCTATTATATTTATAGAGTTAGTGATATTACTTAAATGGAAGAAAAGGAAATAGAGATCGAAAATACTTCAGAAGAAACTTTTGAAGATTCGCATGAAAATGATAAAAAGAAAAAGCATTTTATCAGGAAGATCACACGATCAGACTTTGGCTCAAAAGTACTTACTAAAAGACTTTCTTTAATACTGGCAGTGCTACTTATATCAGGAGCTGCTATTTCTTATCTACGCTCAAATGTTTCTGATGAGGAGTACAATCAAATACTTGATTTTCTTCTTTCATTCACACAACCTGAATTTCTCGGCTATGTATTAATCGGCTTTATTGCACAAATGATCGATGGTGCGCTGGGAATGGCTTATGGTGCTAGTTCGATGACAATGCTTACGTCTTATGGAGTAAGTAGTAGTATCGCCAACAGTTGTATAAAACTTTCTGAAGTATTTACTACTAGTGCATCTGGTTTTTCTCATTGGAAAATGGGAAACATCAACAAGAAATTAGTTAAAAATCTCATCATCCCCGGTGTAATAGGTGCTGTCTTTGGAGCAATACTTATTGCTTATGTAGACCAGATAGAGGGCTTCAATAAAAAATGGGTGAAACCTATAATTTCAATTTACATTTTAATTTTAGGAGTTTTCATTATTTATAAAGCTTTAAGGAAAAAAGAGAAGAAAAAGAAAACAGAGAAACTAAGTGTCCTTGCTGCCTTTGGAGGCTTTATGGACGCTGCTGGTGGTGGTGGCTGGGGACCAATCGTTACATCTACTTTAATTAGTAAAGGTAGAAATCCAAAGTATACCATTGGCTCTGTAAACCTCTCCGAATTCTTTATTGCTTTTACAAGTGCTATCATTATTACGCTTATAATAGGCCTTGAAGAATGGCAAGTAGGTGGAGGTGTAAAAATTGTATTAGGTCTTATCTTTGGCGGAATCATCGCTGCCCCTCTAGGTGCTATCGTAGCAAGCAGGATAAAAGCCAAACCAATGATGCTCGTTGTTGGTACACTTATCATTATTGTAAATATGCTGAATATTTACAAAGCCTGGTTGAAATAAGTGAACAGTAAGAGGAAACAGGAATAAAAAAAGGTGGACAACGCCACCTTAAATTTTTTAAATACTTATGTCAACGAATAACTAAGCTTTTTTCTTCAACTCTTCAATATCCACTTTTTTGATTGGCGGAACTTTAGTCAATCTTTTTATAGCAGACGTTCTAAGTTTAGAAACTGTCTTATTCATTCTGTCTTTTCTTTTAAGTCTAGTTACGCCCATGTTCGTAGATGTTTTAATATATTGGATTGCAAAGGTAGATTTTTAATTTTTAAATACAAAACAATGAATCAGAATATTTTATAACTAGCTATTTGTCACTTCCCTCCGTGTGATTTAACATAGTTTTTCTTTTTCTTGCTTGCCCCTTTTATG
>JANYCO010000591.1 GCA_025360235.1 Cytophagales bacterium | reverse complement strand
CTTTATTCTTATTTGTAAGCGGCATTGTTTATGTATCCATTTTTCAGAAAAAATTTCTTTCTGAATATACCTCCTCTGCTAATTCTAATAACAAAACCCTTGTTGTAACCGATTCTACAACTACTGAATATGCAGACTCGTTAAGTCAGGAAGAGAGCAATATTATTGGTCATAATAATTCTTCTAAAAAAAATACTATTAAAAAAGGAACAGAAGGTCCTGTTGTTTATCCAAGTGGTACTAAGTTTTATTTGATCGCAGGTACTTACATTTTCCGTCCCTATGCCGATAAATGTGTAGCACGGATGAAAGCAAACGGATACGAAGCCTCCATAATAACTACAGGAGAAGATCATAAATTCCACCGAGTATACATTGAAACCTCTGAAGATGGCAACGCCATACGTGCAAAACGTGATCAGCTCAATAGTTCGAAAGGAATGAATGTTTGGGTGTATGCGGAATAATTTTTAGAATTAGATCTTGGTTTTAACTTTTTCTTGCGTTCTTTGCGTAACCTTTGCACCCCTTGCGTTTAAAAATCCTGAAACCATTAACATGCACAAGGCTATGATTTACAAAATAAATTATTAAAATGAACATCCAAATACATCACGCACCTGTCTATCATATTGTGATCGACGATTTTCTTCCCACAGAACAAAACAACGAAATTTTAAAACACTTTATTTCCTTAAAAGATAAATTCAAACCTTCCGGAATAGGCTTCGGACAAGAGGTGAACACCGATTACCGTTCCAACCTTAGCCTGAACATGGATCTGGAATATCAGGTCTTTGAAGAATTTGATCACCACAAAATTTCAGAACACAGAGCAAAATCTCCCTTACTGAAAATGCTTGACTCACTTCTTTCCGATGAAAAGTTCTTCTCTTTTCTCGACGCAGCACCTTTTCCACTCAACGAACTTCGTTACTGCGACTACTGGAGCACACAAGTAAGCCGCTACGGACAAAAAGACCACTACCGTTGGCATTATGATTATATTCCTCATGATACCAGTAGGGTGATAACTTTGATTTATTATGCGCACGCTCTGCCTAAAGCCTTTAAAGGTGGTGAACTTTGTCTTACAGACGGATTGCTTTGGGGAGATGAATTGGTAAGTGAAACCAACCGTGCCGTTATCGAACCAAAAAATAATCGACTAATACTTTTCGATTCACGTTTTTTGCATGCTGTATTGCCTGCCGAAGCACCAGAGGATTTTGCCAAGGGAAGGTTTTCGGTGAATGTTTGGATTGGTAAATACTCGGAAGAGTAGTGGTGGAATAGATAGAGTGTTCCTTTCGCTTGTGCTTAAAAACAAATAATATGGACAAAAAACTAAAAGAAAATATTCAGTTTTTGATTAATGATAAAGACAAATTTGAACGTGTCTCTGTTTCTATTTTATTTTCATTCCAACGAAATTATTTTTTTACTTATTTAAGCAATTATATTAAACTCTATAATGAAGTAAAAGGCAAATTAAAAAGTCATTATTCTACGAATGACAAAATGAGTAACAGTATAAATGCTATTCCTGATCTTCATTTTGAAAATTACGCGCTTGATATAGTTACCCAATTTGCCTTAATGGCTTCCATACCACTTACTTTTCCTATATTTATACTTCAGTGGAATTATATAAAGAAAATAAAAAAGAAAATTAAGTTGGGTTTGATTGGATTTGAAGAATTAGTAAGAAACTGTTAAATATAAAAATCAACCTTAACCCCCTAATTTTCAAATCTTCTAAATGCTCATAACTTTAACACCCTAACACCTTAACACTTTAATACATTTTTACTACTTTTGAACCTCGTAAATTAAGAATGCCTAAGAATGGAAGCAATTAAAGAAACCAATTTCAAGTTTGCCGGACAGTCCGGATTTTATAAAGGTAAGGTTAGAGACGTTTACTACTTTGGTGAAAAACTCGCAGTGGTTGTTACCGACAGAATCTCCGCCTTTGATGTGGTACTTCCTAATGCTATCCCTTTCAAAGGACAAGTGTTAAATCAGATCGCTGCAAAGTTTCTTGAGGCTACAAAAGATATCGTTCCCAACTGGGTGATAAGTGTACCGGATCCAAACGTAACCATCGGCAGAAAGTGTGAACCCTTTGCTGTGGAAATGGTGATCCGTGGATACCTTGCAGGACATGCAGCCAGAGAATACAAAGCTGGGAAAAGAATTCTTTGCGGAGTAGCTTTGCCAGAGGGTTTAAAGGAAAATGACAAACTGCCTCAGCCTATCATCACGCCTACTACCAAGGCTCATGAGGGACATGACGAAGATATTTCAAGAGAGGCTATTTTAGAAAAAGGAATAGTTTCCAAAGAAGATTACGAAAAACTGGAAGTTTACACACAGGCACTATATAAAAGAGGAACAGAGATTGCTGCGAAACAAGGTTTGATTTTAGTTGATACTAAATACGAATTCGGAAAATCGGGTAACGATATTTTCCTGATCGATGAAGTACATACACCTGATTCTTCCCGCTATTTTTATATCGAAGGGTATCAGGAAAGACAAGAAAAAGGGGAGGCTCAAAAACAATTGAGTAAGGAGTTTGTAAGACAATGGCTTATTGAAAATGGATTCCAAGGTAAAGAAAACCAAAAAGTACCTGAAATGACTCCGGAACTTGTTAAAAGCATCTCTGAAAGGTATATAGAATTGTATGAAAAGGTTGTGGGTGAGAAATTTACTAAGGGAGATAATGCCGAATTATTAAGCAGAATCGAAGAAAATGTTAAAAAAAGTCTAAAATAATGGAATTTTAAAGTTTTTTCGTACCTTACACCTAAATAGAGAACAATAGCATTTTTGCAAGATGAAGTATTCAGTAGAAAAATTAGAAAAATACACCTTACTTCAGTTGAATGAAGAAAAACTTACTTCGATAGTAGCTCCGGAGTTGAAGTCTGAACTCGTTAAACTGAACGCTGAAGGTGCAAAAAATATAATCTTAGATCTAAGCATAGTTAAGTACACCGATTCTTCGGGCCTGAGTTCCATTTTAGTAGGAAACAGACTTTGCGAAAATGAAAAAGGACTTTTTGTAATAGCAGCTCCTACAGAGCATGTATTAAAATTGATCAAGATCTCACAACTTGATTCTGTACTTACCATCCTGCCTACCGTTGAAGAATCTATCGATGCCGTTTTTATGAACGAGCTTGAGCAGAATCTAAAAGAAGAAGGCGGGAAAGAAGAATAGAAAATTTTGTCTATAGAAGTAAAAATATTAGGAACAGGTTCTGCTTCCCCTATCTACAATAGGCATCCTTCTTCGCAACTTCTAAACATCAATAATCAACTTTTCCTGATCGACTGTGGCGAGTGTACTCAATTTCAATTATTAAAATACAGGATCTCGCATACTAAAATCACGCATATATTCATTAGCCACCTGCATGGAGATCATTATCTAGGGCTTCTGGGATTGATAAGTACGATGCACCTTTGGGGCAGAAAGAAGGAGCTGAATATTTATGGCCCGAAAGGCCTTTCTGAAATTATAACCATTCAGCTTCAGTTCTCTCAGACAAATATAAATTACAGAATTAATTTTAAGGAATTGAATACAGAAGTATCTACCCTAATCCTGGATGCACCTACTTATACGGTTCAAACAATTCCACTTTCTCACCGCATCAATTGCTGTGGTTTTTTGT
>JANYCO010000567.1 GCA_025360235.1 Cytophagales bacterium | reverse complement strand
TTTATTATTCTTGGTCAGTATCCCAATTATTTTTTTTGCTCTTTCGCTGATGGTTGCCATGATAGACGGTATTTTTGATAGCTAAATATAAGAAAGAAACCGATTTGATAAGGTTCTTTCCAATTATTAAAACCATGAATTCATTAAATTCGTAAAAACAACAATCTTAATATGAACAAAACAATCTGCCTTAACTATGAATCCTGAAGAACTATACATTGTATCTATCACAGAAGAAGGGATCGGATGCGAACATCCTGAAAAAGGAAAGGAATTTCTGAAATGGTCGGAAATCGAAGAAGTAGAGGTCAGAACTACGGACGAAGGCCCTTTTCTCCCTGATGTTTGGTATGTTTTCAAAGACAGTCATTCTTCCTGCACCATTCCTCAGGGAGCAAAAGGCTTCGACTCGGATACTGCTTTTTCGATTTTTGGAAAATTTACAGACTTTAATTATGAAAATTTTATCAGTTCTATGTCAAGTTCTGAAAATAAAATTTTCCTTTGTTGGAAAAAGAAATTATAAATAGGGACTGTTCATGATCAGGATCTTCTTGAGTTTGTCAAGATTTACTGTATCGGTAATGTCTACTGAAAACCCAAGAAGATTGCGCTTCCCAGTGAGAGGATTTATAATAGGCATTTTATGGGTTTTAAAAACGAATGATTTCCCATTCTTCAGAGAGAAATTTTGATTGGGCAATTCTATACTTTTATTCCCTTGCAAGACCTCATTGTCCGATTCCTGAATAATTTCCATTTCATGTTTGTCGTGTACAAAATCCTTATCATGTTTACCAAGTATTTGAGCTTCTTTTATGCCAAACAGCTCTTCCTCCAAAGAATTAATCAGTAAATACCTCGATTTTTCATCCTTTATAAAAACAGGAAAAGGCATACTATTCAATATGATCTTAAGAAATGCATAACTCTTATCCTCAGGATTAGCTTTTGGAGCATTCAACTCCTCTACTTTATTTATTAAAGTACTCAGGACAATGTGAGCGGAACTCTTTTTATAACTATTTAAAGAATTTGTAGCCTCTTCTAAGTTGTTATCATTTATTAATTCTACCGTCTTAAGAATTTTTTTTAACTTATTTTCCAAATAAACTACTCTATTTTCACTTTCAATGCTTGTTTTTTTATCAAAATCTCTCATAACTCCTCCTTTCTTGTTTAATTGACAGTAGTAAATTACTAGTATTATTACGGGAGAAGCAAGTTAAAGTTGTACTATTTTATTACATGGCTTTTATCCCTAAGCTTATTCTCGAGATTAATTACGGCAGTAAGGTCCACGGAAACCCCCAAAATATTCTTATCACCCGTCAATGAATTTACAAATGGTATTTTAGTAGTCTTAAAAATATGCGTTACTCCAACAGAAGTAGTAAAAGATTGTTGCGGCAGTTCTACAGGAAAATCAGAGTCCAATGTTTTCAAATCAGACCGTTGAATAACCTCCCATTCTTCTCTATTATTCACAAAATAGCTATCGTCTTTCCCTACTATATCCTCTTCCGACATATTGAACAAGGCAGCTTCTGCTTTGTTTACAAGCGTATAACGGCCTATATTATCTTTCACAAAAACAGGAAACGGTATATTATCAATAATCAGTTTTAACATCCCTCCTTTTTGATCCAATTCCTTTTGTTTGCGCTTCATCTCCTCCTGAGTGGTAACGAGCTCTTCCATATTCTGCCTAAGCTCTTCTTCCTGCTCTTTCAGCATTTGCTCTCTCTGCTCTGAATCGATTAATAATCTTCTTGATTGTTCCGTATTTTGTATATTAAAGATTACCGAAGCCACACTTTCAGCAATCTTTTCTACAAAATCAATTTCGAATTTTTGAAAAACATGAAAACTTGCTATTTCAATTACTCCCAACACTTCGTTGTTAAACTTCAAAGGAACCAGCAACAGGCAGCCAGGAGTAGCCTGCCCAAGTCCTGACGTAATATTTGTATAAAAAGGAGGAACATCTGTAAAAACGGTAGTTTCCTTTTCCAAAAAACATTGGCCTAAAAGGCCTTCTCCAATTCTTACTGTTTTGTTTAGAAACTTCTTTCTTTCATAAGCATAACAGGCTACCATCTCAAGAACCGGCTGTTCTTCCATGTCTTTAAGTAAAAATAACCCACCCTGATTAGCTTTCATGTATTTCACTAATGAGGATAGAATATCTTCATACAGTTCATCTTTATTTGATTGATCCTTTCGGAGGATATCAACAAAATAAACCAAGCCCTCTGAAATCCATTTCCTTTCTTTTTCCTGAGCCTGATAGGTACTCATCTTTTCGCTTAGTTCGGCCAAAGAGCCCAAAAGAAGGTCAGAACCAATATCTTTGTTTAATTCAAAATTACCTTTTGCAATTTCTTTTATTACTTCCTCTGTATTTTTAAATACATTTTCATACTTTATAACCTTTTTTTCCAAAAACCTTACATTTTTCAGCCTCCTCCAGTCAAACAATAGCATAATTAGTAAATATTAGTTATAATTTGAATATACTAATTAAAAATGTAAATTTTTAATTTTGCAGTAAAAATTTACATTAAAATTAAATTAGTCCAATTATAGCTTAGAAATAGCCAACGAATTTGGTTTTAAAAAATAGTTTAACGGTTTTGATATAAAACCTCCACAAGCTTTTCTGTTGCCGACCATTGAGGGTTATGATTTGCCTCCAACTGCACTACCTTCCATTTTCTCCTTTTTGCCCTTTCCGCTTGTGAAGCAAAATCATCATCTTCCGGCTTTTTCCCTTTTTCAACTGTTAAAATATAAACTCCTGAAATCTTTGTTGCATCATCATTCTTTAGTGATATAGTTTCTGTAAATGTTTTTAATGACTGAGGTACATCTCCGGGTATTACGTTTGGCTTTAACCATTCAGGAACAAGAAAACCATCCTTGGTCATCTTTTCTAACCATACCCAACTGCTGGAGTCGTCTAATGTTTTTACACTTTCTCCATCATCAGGAACGAAGGCGTCTAAATAAATAACCTTTTGTATCCGCTGAGGCACACGATCGGCCACTCCTGAAATTACCATGCCTCCATAGCTATGTCCTACAAGAACTACATTCTTAAGGTCTTCGTATAAAATCGTATTCACTACATCATTTA
>JANYCO010000560.1 GCA_025360235.1 Cytophagales bacterium | reverse complement strand
TTTATTATTTTCTCAATCTTTGTAATCATAGGCGCAGTATCTACTATATACGACGAAAATTTTGTACGAACAATACTTGGTGACAATTACGTAAACATGACGCTTGAAAATATTGAAAAAGGAGATCCAATGGCTGTCTATAAAGACCCTGCATCTAATGCAATGTTTTTATTCATCACCTGGAATAACATTAGGGTATCCTTCTTTGCTTTTGTATGTGGAATTGGATACTACGATTTTTCATCACTAAATATTTACCCTTTCACACTGGGAACAATTTATATATTGTTTAGAAATGGAATAATGCTTGGAGCCTTCCAATGTTTCTTTTTCAAAAAAGGACTTTTCCTTACTTCCTTCCTTTCCATATGGATCCATGGCACCTTAGAAATCTCTGCCATCGTGATTGCAGGAGCGGCGGGTTTTGTTTTGGGTAATAGTATTTTATTTCCCGGCACCTACAGCCGCATGGTTTCCTTATTAGTAGGGGCGCGAAGAGCTGTAAAAATTTGCATAGGATTAATTCCAATCTTTATCACCGCCGGATTTCTGGAAAGTTATGTGACCCGCCTTACTGATGCCCCCATTGCTGTCAAACTCATGATAATAATTGGGTCAATGAGTTTTATTATTTATTATTTTGTTATTCTCCCAATTCAGCTCAACCGAAAAGCAAAACCAATAGCGAGGGATGTCACCATTAATGAATTGAAAAAACAACTAGAGCCTGAACCAGAAGCCTCGCATCCTTTAGTCTAAAATAAGTGAAAAAAATTATTTACATACTTCTCCTTTCGATTCTGATAAGCGGATCACCTGACGCTACTGGCAAACCTCTGCCTGTAGTCCAGTACGAAAGCGCTACAGTAATACCTGAAAGAAGTTTTGACAAAGAAAAGTTAGCCAAAACCAAAGCAAACCCTGACTTTAAGTACGACTTAGAACGAAAACTGGAAGAACCTTCCTGGTTAGACAAGCTCTTATACAGGATAGTGGAATTCATTTTTAATATATTTGTTAACCCTACGGGTTCGGCAGGAAATATTTTCTTTTATGTCATCTGTACTGCAATTCTAATAGGCTTGGTTTATGTGATCTTGCGCATGAATGCGGTGGGCATATTTGCAAGAAATAGTAGAACTGAAAAAGACGGGCTTGACTTTTCTGAATCCATAGAAGATATTCATTCCATTGATTTCGACAAACTGATCGAGGAGGCTGTGCAGTCAAGAATGTACAGGAGAGCGGTAAGGTTGTACTATCTTAAATCCTTAAAACAACTTTCCGATAAAAGTCAGATCGTATTGGAGATCAACAAAACAAACCGTGACTATATGTACGAACTCCGCAGTCCTTCTCTGCGTGCGGGTTTTGAAGATATTGCTTATGTATACGAATATGTTTGGTACGGGAATATGGAAATAGATGCAGAAAAATTCTCGATCGTAAAATCAAGCTTTCACCAATTTCATAACCAGACCGCTGCTGCAAAATGAAAAAATCACTTCCCTACATACTATTAGGAGTGCTGGTATTTTTTGTAGTACTAATTCAAGTCTATGCACCTAAAGCAATAAACTGGAAAGAGACTTTTGAAAAAAGAGACAAAAATCCTTACGGGGATTTTATCCTTCACGATTTTCTGAAGGACCTTTTTCCTGATAAAACTATTGAAGTGAAAGACCGAACACTTTACGAGACATTAAATTATTATGATTATTCCTCAACATCAGAGACAGTAGAAGAATCAAACGAAACCACTGACAACTCCTCGGAAGAAAAAACCGATCCGCTGGTGGATGAAAATAACGATGCTGCACAGCTAAGCATTGACAGCACAGTGTTGGCATTAGACACCACTAAGGAAACAACCACTCAAGAGGAACCCGAAGATGAACTTCAAAACTCTAAAATCATTCATGATGTGAGTAATCAATACGACTCCATCCTGTTTGATTTGAAAAATTATGTTATCCTTAATTCTACTTTTTCTCCCGGAGAAACAGATGCAAAAGCTATACTTGATTTCGTGGAGAAAGGAAATTGTGCTTTTATTTCTGCGGAAGAAATTAAGGGGACATTAGCGGATACGCTAAATCTTAAATTCGGAAATGAATTTTACGAAAGAAATTTTAGCGGTGAAGACCTTGAAAAAGGACCGAAAAAAGATTCCATCTATTTAACACTGTTAAACAAAAATCTAAAAACGTACAATAAAAAATATTGGTACCGCGATGGTACTGTATCCGGATATTTTTCTTCATTTGATACCACAAACACTATCGTTTTGGGTAAAAACAGTAAAGACCAGGCAAGTTTTATCAGAGTTCAATTTGGAGCAGGGATCTTTCTGATCTCCTCCACCCCTATTGCCTTTACAAACTATAATATGATGTTTGCTGATAATTCAGAATATATCTCAGCTTCACTCTCCTACCTTCCGGTGAGGGACACCTATTGGGACGAATATTATAAAAATTATCGTGTGGTTGATTCCAACAGTCTTCGTTTTGTTGAAAGTCAGCCTCCTCTCTACTGGGCCTATTATCTCGCAATCGTGGCAGGTATTGTTTACATTGTCTTTGAAGCTAAACGAAGACAAAGGATTATTCCTATTGTAGAACCTCCTAAAAATACAACCGTCGAATTTGTAAGTACTATAGGAAGATTGTATTTCCAAAACGGAAACCATAAAGATATTGCCAACAAAAAAGTACATTACTTTCTGGAATACATCCGTACTAATTTCTATCTCACTACAAACGTATTCGATCAGGAATTTATTGATAAACTTGCGGAACGCTCAGGAATAGACAAAACTAAAGTAGCGCAACTATTCACATTGATTCAATTTGTTCAAAAAGCACACAGCGTAACGCCAAGAGATTTAATGGAGTTGAACAAAAGAATGGAAGAATTCAAAAGTAAGACATAAAATTTCTTACTGTACAAAAATAAATGAATAAGAAATAAAAATTAACAAATAGAAAATGGAAAATCAGGAATTATTTAACAACAGAACAGATCTTTCTGATCTCAGAAATGCAGTCGAGCAGTTGCGTGCAGAAATAGCAAAAATTGTTGTAGGACAAAACCAGATGGTTGATTTGATCTTGTCTGCCATTCTTGCCGATGGACACGTTCTTATTGAAGGAGTACCGGGAGTAGCAAAAACCCTCACTGCAAAAATAGTAGCGAGAACGATCTCTTCTGCCTTTTCAAGGATTCAATTTACGCCTGACATGATGCCTTCGGATGTGCTTGGAACTTCCATCTTCAATCTAAAGAATTCAGAATTCGAATTTAAAAAAGGTCCAATTTTCTCCAACATTGTACTGATTGATGAGATTAACCGTGCTCCTGCGAAAACGCAATCTGCACTTTTCGAGGTGATGGAAGAGCGACAAATTACCATTGATGGAAAGGCTTATAAAATGGATGCTCCATTTATAATATTAGCAACGCAAAACCCGGTAGAACAAGAAGGAACGTATCGCCTTCCAGAAGCACAATTAGACCGTTTTATATACAAGATCGAAATTGGATATCCTTCAGTGGAGGAAGAAGAAAAAATTCTTACCGGATTCCATCAACGCAAAAGTTCAAACGATCTAAGTACTATTACTCCAATTCTTTCAGGAGAACAAATCCAGGCGTACAGAGCAAAAGTAAATGCTTTACATATTGATCAGAATTTACTTCGTTACATCAGTCAGCTGGTGAACCAGACGCGTAACAATAGTGCATTATATCTTGGGGCCTCTCCTCGGGCTTCTATCGCTATCATGCGTGGCGCTAAGGCGATGGCTGCCATGCGCGGTCGTGACTTTGTAACACCTGAAGATATTAAAGATGTGACTTATCCGGTATTGGGACATAGAATTATGTTGACTGCTGAGAAAGAAATGGAAGGTGTAACCGCAAAAGATATTATTAAAGACATCATCACCAAAATCGAAGTGCCTAGATAATTATAGATGAAGCCATTCTTTGCCTTTTTTGTTAACTTATTCAACAATCCTGTTTTCTTAAGAAACAGATTGTTTATGGCTATTGGAATTCTCTTAGCTCTATTCCTGTTTGGCTTTGCATACGTAGGCTTATTTATCATTGCTAAAATTTCGTTCATCGTATTAATGGGCACAATACTGCTCGAGCTTTTTCTTTTGTTTTCAAAAAGAAACGCTCTGATCGGTAAACGCGATTGCGCCGACCGCCTTTCCAATGGGGATGAAAATAATATTTATCTCTATTGTGAAAATCGTTTTGGTTTCAGAATAGACATGTCGATCCTGGATGAAGTACCCCATCAATTTCAGATTCGTGATTTTAGTTTTAAAATTTCTCTCTCACCAGGTGAAAATAAATCAATTTTATACAAACTACGCCCAGTGCGCCGTGGCGAATATAACTTTGGAGCACTTCATTTTTATGTAAGCAGTCCAATCGGATTAGTCTCCCGTAGATTTACCTTTAGGGAAAACAGAATGGTACCGGTATACCCTTCGTACCTGCAAATGCGCAAATACGAATTGTTTGCCATCTCCAATCGCCTTACTGAAATTGGAATAAAGAAAATCAGGAAGATAGGCCACAACCGCGAGTTTGACCAGATCAAAGAATACGTAACAGGCGATGATCTTCGCACGGTGAACTGGAAAGCCACAGCCCGAAAGGGTTCGCTGATGGTGAATTCCTATCAGGATGAAAAGTCACAACAACTTTATAGCGTCATCGACAAAGGACGGGCAATGAAAATGCCTTTTGAAGGAATGAGTTTGCTCGACTATGCCATCAACGCCAGTCTGGTAATCTCTAATATCGCAATCAAAAAAGACGACAAAGCAGGACTGATCACCTTCTCGAACAGAATCGGTTCTATTCTGAAAGCAGATAAAAAAAGCATGCAGATGCAACTGATCATGGAATCCTTGTACAACCAGGACATGCGTTTTCAGGAGTCTGATTTTGGAAGATTATACAGAAATATTAAAACACATTTGCGTCAGCGAAGTCTGGTAATGCTCTATACTAACTTTGAGTCGTTGGTGTCCATGAACAGGCAAATGCAATACCTTCGCAAAATAGGGAAAGACCATTTGCTGGTAGTGATCTTCTTTGAGAACACAGAATTGACAGCCCTGTCCACAGGAGAAGCAAAATCTACAGAAGGAATTTATATCAAAACCATTGCAGAGAAATTTGCTTTCGAAAAAAGAATGATCGTAAAAGAACTTAAGAAATACGGGATCCATACGATTCTTACTTCTCCTCAGAACCTGACGGTAGCGAGTCTTAATAAATATTTGGAGTTGAAGTCGAGAGGGCTGATTTAAATTTAATTAAGAATTAAAAATTAAGAATTAAAACATGAAGCCGTCGTTTGTGTCCACAGGCAACTATATACTTGTTAGTTGAAAGGAATAAGCAGGTTTTGAAATATAAATTAATAATCAAAATTAAGTTTATGAAAAACATACTCCTTCTCTTATTGTTTCCTCTTCTGCTCCTCCTCACTGGTTGCCCTTACTACTCCGAAGTACCACTTTCTGCTGTACCAAAAAAACCTATCGATACATTACTCCTTGGTGCATGGACAATCGATAGTGACAAACCAGAAGCGGACTCCGGAGAAATGAAAATTATTGCGTTTAATAAAATGGAGTATTATATCGATATCCTCGGACTAAGTAATGGGAAAATAGAAATAGACCGCTACAGGGCTTTTGTCACTCCTGTTGGCCCCATGAACATACTAAATCTTGAAGACCTTAAACAAAAAGGTTCCTATACTTTTCTCCGGTATAAAACAGATGGCAAAAAATTAGAAGTAGAAATAGTATCCGACGAATGTGTGAAAGATAAATATCCTAATTCGAAAACGTTAATGAAAGCGTTTACACAAAAAATAAACGACAAGACTTTTTTTGAAGAGGGACTAAAATTTGTTAAAAAATCCAACTAGTTTTTGCAATGATAAAAAAATCTACGCTTCAACATTTAAGGATCCCGTTTTCGATCTACTTAATGCCCTTCTTTTGTTTTGCGGCTAGTCAGGCGATACATCCAAATCTGATGTATTTATTTTTAGCGTTTATAATTATTCATCTCTTCTTCAACCCTGCCAGCAACGGCTTCAACAGTTATTATGACAAAGACGAAGAAAGTATCGGCGGTTTGGAAAATCCTCCACCGGTAGACAAAGAGCTGCTCTATGTTTCTCTACTGGTAGACCTTGCCGGACATTTACTTTGTTTTCTGATAAGCTGGCAATTTGCTTTTATGATTCTGGTTATTGGACTTATGTCAAAAGCATACAGTCATCCGTCTATACGTCTGAAAAAATATCCCATCATTGGATTGCTGACAGTAGCGGTCTTTCAAGGCGCATGGACATACCTGATGGCGCTTTTGGCGATAGATGATTTATCCCTAAACGAATTGTTCAACGAAAAAAACTTATACGCTGCAGGTTTATGTTCCATGCTGTTGTTTGGTTCTTACCCTATGACACAAGTATACCAACATGGCGAAGATGGACGTAGAGGAGATCTGACCATAAGCAGAATGCTAGGAATAAAAGGCACTTTTTACTGGACCATTTCTGTTTTT
>JANYCO010000539.1 GCA_025360235.1 Cytophagales bacterium | reverse complement strand
CTTATCCGATCAGTGATAATGGTGATATTTAAAAGGGCTTTTGTAGGTACTCCTTTTTTATCCCATTCAATTATAATGTGACGATTGGATACCCAGTCGTATTCACCTTCTACTCCACGGATTCTATATTCAATAGAGCCCGCTTTTTTACTATTTGATTTAAGAAATTTATACCAATGACCCACTACTCTTTCATAATCTCCGGGGTATACAATTTCTATCCAGGCTTCAGAGGTTGTCAGTTGGCTACTTGGATAACCCAAAATATTATCTCTGTTGAAGTAACTGATTTTTCTTTCAGTCAGATCAAGAATATATATAATGTCAGGAGAATTTTCTGCAAGGCTTCTGAATTTTTGTTCGCTTGCACCTAGCACCATCGTTTCGTTTTTACGATTATTAATGTTGAAGCAGGTATAGCAGATGCTTACTACATCTCCTTTGACATCCTTAATCGGGATGTAGACAAACTCAATCCAATTATTTTCGCCATTTATTCCAATGATATTTCTTTCAGCAACTACTTTTTCACCTTTTTTTGCTCTGTTAAATTCACTAATAAGAAGATCTTTATTAATAGAATAATTCAGGAGGCTTGTTCCTATGGAAAGATGTTTCCCCAGTATCCTCAAAGTACTTTCCTCCGCCTTAATGTTTGCAGCGACAACGTTCAACGATAGATCTAATAGTACAACACTTTGTTCGCTGCTGTCAAAAATTGCTTTCAGATTCGCTTGAGAATTTAGCAAAGCTTTTTCCGCAAGTCTTTTCTTTGTAACATCTGTAAAGACGGCTAAATGAAGATTGGGTAAATAATTGGACTTTGCTTTAAAATCGATGTAGTGAACTTCATTGTTCGGTAGAACATATTTGTAAAAACCTGAAATTTGCCCTAGTTTCATAAAATTTTTCCAGAACTTACGGCTTTCGGAAGTGGTATTGTGAGGGAATAATTCAAACACACTCAATCCAAAGAAATTCTCCTTGCCATAGATTATTCCCGCACTAGGGTTGGCATCCACAATGCCACCATTATTATCCAGAATAAAAATCCCTTCCTGTGCATGTTCGAAAAGGCCTTTGTATTTTCTTTCGCTTTCCAGTAAGTTGTCGTGTAAATCTTTTTCGTTGGAAGATTCAGAGAAGGTGAAAATATAACCTGTGGTTTTCTCTTTCTGCTCACTTACCGATTTTATTTGCAACCTAACACGCAATTTTTTTTTATTGAAATTCTCCAGAATTACCTCACTGATAATGCTATCTTTTCCTTGAGAAAAAGCATCGAGCATCCGGGTCATTTTTTTCTTTCCTGAAGGATCAGTAACTTTTATTTCGTTACATATATTCTTTCCTTTGTAGAACCCTTTAGATTTTCCTAAAATATTTTCAGCGGCCTTATTCACATAAGTAATCTGGTAATCCATATCCGTTACAATGATGGCTTCGTTTAACTCATCATAAGCAATTCTAAGGAAGGATTCATTATGTGAAAATGATTTTAGCATTTATGCTTGGCTTATTTCTTCTTAATTAACAATTTTTCTCCAAGTTTCAAACTTAAATCTGTTTTATTATTCCATTGTTGCAGCTCTGTAACAGAAACATGATACAGGTTTGCGATTTTGTAAAAAGTATCTCCTGTTACAACGGAATAGTAGATAGGCTCTTCTATCCTTTCTTTCGCCCCTACAATTAATAATTGTCCTAGGCTAAGTGTATAGCCTTCCATATTGTTCCATTTCATAACACTATCTGTTGGTGTCTGATATTTTTTTGAAATTCCGAAAAGAGTTTCTCCTGCAAGTGCTTTATGATAGGAATATATAAACCTTGTTGAGTCGGCTATATATACAACGCCAGAAGATATTGTTTTGACGGTTACGATTTCTTTTTTCTCAACGGCTTTGTATTCCACAGGTTTGTTTTTTGGCCTTTTTATTCTCAGCCATAATACTCTGCCCAGATCCAACGCTTCGTTATCGTCCATTCTGTTTTTATCACGGATGGTTTCTATTCTTATACCATAGTTTTGTGCAATACTCCATATCGTTTCCCCACTTTGAACAGTATGAAACAACACCATAGCTTTTTTTCGTTTGTGTTCGAGGTAATAAATTTTATTTGGGACAATTTCTTCGAAAGATTGCATTTCGTTATATTTTAGAAATTCGTCTTTTGAAATTTTACCTCTGGCAGAAAGCTTCACACTATTATCCCCATCCCTTGAAATAATTGCTTGAGTACCATTTACAATTAATATATAGGAAGCAGCAATTACTTTTTTAATATCAATCTCTGCAACGGATGAATATTTTTCTTTTTTAGGTTTTGTTTCTTTTTTTGGAGGCTTGGTTGATTTGGTAAATGCGCCTGCTTGAGACATTGGTACAGCGAGTACTACAGGATAAATTTTATCTTCAGGAATCAGCTCTGTTTTTAGCCATTTGTTGTAGGCTGTAATTTTATT
>JANYCO010000532.1 GCA_025360235.1 Cytophagales bacterium | reverse complement strand
TTTTATTTAAAAATTAAACACGACTCACTAACTTTTAAAATTTTATATATATGTTTTCACTATTTGGACTAAAGAAAGAAAAACTCAATAAGGGTAACATCAAAAACCTTATTGCATTGGCTAAAGCTGATGGTGTTATTGCAGATTCTGAATTAAAATACTTGTACGCTGTAGGTAAGAAGCTGGGTATGAAAGAAGATGAGGTAAACTCTGCTATCCAGGACAGTTCTAAAATAGAATATAAAATGCCCGCAAACGATTCAGAACGTTTTGACCACCTTTATGAATTGATTGAAATGATGTTGGTAGATGGGGCTATTGAAGAAAATGAAATTGATTTCTGCATAGAAGTATCTGAAAACCTTGGATTTAAAAAATCAATAGTAGGTGTATTGGTAAGAAAAGTTTCTATGGGTGTTCAAAATGGAATTGATAAAGACGCGATCAAAAAAGACGCACAAAACTACCTTAATCTCTAGTATTAAAGTGTTAGAGCATTAAGATATTAAAATTATGAAATGAAAAAAGCACCAGAATTGGTGCTTTTTTCATTTCAACAAATCCACATTAACCATTAACAATTAACCATTAATTATTACTTTTGCCTCATGACAGAAAAAATTATTATCCTTGATTTTGGTTCTCAATTTACACAACTGATAGCGCGAAGAGTAAGAGAGTTAAATGTGTATTGCGAGATTCATCCTTTCAATAAAATTCCAGTTCTTGATAGTCATGTAAAAGGTTTAATTCTTTCAGGAAGCCCTTGTTCCGTAAGGGAAAAGGATGCCCCGAATGTAACCCTTGATGGGATAAGAAAAAAAATACCCGTCCTTGGCGTTTGCTATGGCGCACAGCTCATGGCACACAACGCAGGAAACGAAGTAGTAGCTTCCCAAATTAGAGAATACGGAAGAGCTAAGATCACAGAAATGAATTCTTCGGATAAATTATTATCCGGAATGTCCTTAAACAGTCAGGTATGGATGTCGCATGGAGATACCATTTCTGGAGTTTCGGGAGATTTTGAATTAATAGCAAGTACTGAAACTGTAAAAGTAGCAGCTTACAAAATAAAAGGGGAAGACACTTATGGAATACAATTTCATCCTGAAGTAACACATTCTACAGAAGGGAAAATTCTTATCAAAAATTTTGTGGTTGGAATTTGTGGATGTAAACAAGACTGGACTTCTGATATCTTTATTGAATCTACCATCAGCGATTTAAAGACAAAACTTAGCAACGACAAAGTAGTACTTGGCTTGTCTGGAGGTGTAGATTCATCGGTTGCAGCAGTGCTGATAGACAAGGCTATCGGAAAAAATCTTACCTGCATTTTTGTAGACAATGGATTGCTAAGAAAAAACGAATACGATGAAGTACTTACTTCCTACAAAGGAATGGGGCTTAACGTGATTGGCGTTGATGCTAAAAAAGAATTTTACGCTGCGCTAAAAGACTTATCCGATCCTGAAGCGAAACGCAAAGCTATAGGCCGAACCTTTATTGAGATCTTTGATGTGGAAGCCCATAAAATAAAAGATGTAAAATGGCTGGGACAAGGTACGATATACCCTGACGTAATCGAATCCGTTTCTGTAAAAGGACCATCCGCTACTATTAAATCACACCACAATGTGGGAGGTTTGCCAGAAAAAATGAATATGAAGGTGGTAGAACCGCTCAACACACTTTTCAAAGACGAGGTAAGACTGGTAGGAAAATCATTGGGCATTGACGATAAAATTCTTCAACGCCACCCTTTTCCCGGACCTGGATTAGCCATCCGGATTCTTGGTGATATTACGGAAGAGAAAGTAAGAGTTTTGCAGGAAGTGGATTATATTTTCATACAAGGATTAAAAAATAAATCGCTCTACAATATGGTATGGCAGGCGGGCGCGATTTTACTCCCCGTAAAATCGGTAGGTGTAATGGGCGATGAAAGAACTTACGAAAACGTAGTTGCTCTAAGAGCTGTATCCAGCATGGACGGGATGACTGCCGACTGGGTACATCTTCCTTATGAATTCCTGGCTGACATTTCCAATGAGATCATTAATAAAGTGAAAGGCGTAAACAGGGTGGTTTATGATATCAGTTCAAAACCTCCAGCTACTATTGAGTGGGAATAAATCAGTATTGAATCTTGAGTTATTAGTTTTGAGTAAAAATAAAAGAGGTATTGATAGTTGAATATCAATACCTCTTTTATAAATTCATTCTTTCCTCCTTCTTTCAGCCTATTCCTTAATAATTCTCTGCTGCCAATTTTCAGTTCCGGCACTTATTTTAACAAAATAAACACCATTTGCAGCGGATCTTATATCCATTTCTTTCAACATCTGTCCGTTAGATTTACTTACAGATTCCATCATTACTATTTGACCTAACATATTCAACACCTCAATCGTTAAGACTTCATGTCCACTACCAGTCAGTGCTATTGTAAACAATCCTTTTGTGGGACTTGGATAAATCTCCAATAGATTTCCACTTATCGTTACCGAAACAAGTGAGCTATAATTTACAGCTCCATCTGCATCGTATTCTGCCAATCGATAATAATCAATTCCATTTACAGGATTTAGATCAGTAAATGAATAATTCGAAATTCCATTTGAATTTGTAGCCGCTATCTGACCAATCGCTGTATAATGAATTCCATCTGTAGAGCGTTCAATTACATAATGACTGGCATTTATTTCATTTGAAGTAATCCAAGACAATACCGTTTGATCATTTTTTAATACTCCTTCAAATGTAATTAGTGTAATAGGAGCTGCGCAACTTCCCGTTAGGTAGGCCGTTACAGGAAGTCTTCCACAAGGATTTGAACCTGCACTGAATACTAAGTTTCTAAAATAATTTCTACCACCTTCATTACTTCCTGTTACGTTGATAGTACTTGTTGCATCAGCACCTGTGTAACCAGAAGTTTCCATTCTTAGTGGACCTGAACCTCCTATTCCCATCCTGAATACCATTTTATAATTCCCCATCGTAGGCAATAATACCCCTAGCGCTATGGTTAATTTATAAGGCACTCCTGAAGCTCCATTATTATAACTAACAACAGCAGATGAACCTATAATAGCACTGGTTCCTGCATCAACAATATCAATTTGTACATTACTCACCGACGCCCACTCTTGAACATAAACATCAACAGAAGTAAGAAGTACATTATTTTTTAAAGTTGTAAAA
>JANYCO010000516.1 GCA_025360235.1 Cytophagales bacterium | reverse complement strand
TTTTATTTCCTAGTCCAACTGGATTAAATTTAAAAATCACTTTAGTTGAATCATCGTGCGGAATTGTATAGCTTGTATTTATATCATCAATTGAGAAAGATGGATTTGCATTCATAATATCAATAGCAGAAATAATCAAATCTGTATTTCCCACATTTCTAATTATCAATTCCTTTGCAATTACAACGGATGGTTGAGTACTCCCCAAATTATATGTGTAATTTGAATTTAAAATATTAATTGTATCTACATTTACTTTAATCCTTGGACAAGGATTAAATATTTGCACCCTATTATTTTGACTATCGGTAACATACAATTTTTTATTCTTTCCTATACATATCCCTTGACAAGAATTAAAATTCCCCATTCCAATTCCTTCTTGACCAAAATTAGATTTCAAAACATTATTGGAATATTTTTTTATTGTACTATAATTTGAAATATATTGATTCCCAAACTCATCATAAGCAACTAAACTTGATACAATAAAAACAGTATCATTAATTGGCTTAACCCAGCTTGAATCGAAGCTTCCATTTGGTTTGAACCGTTGTATTCTGTTAATATTAGCACCATAGCTATCCCAAACATAAAGATTGTCGTTATAGTCTAGCCTTATTTGATTAAGCATTTGGAAACTGCTGTCGATTCCAAGTTCACTATAATAGCCTATTCGTCTAATAAATTTCCAAGTACTGTCAAACTGAAGTACAGCACTTTTTCCAATATCTAATACATTGAAATTCCCCTTTGAATCAATTTTTATATCGGTTGGAAGGTAAAATAAACTATCTTCATACCCTGTAATGCCAAACCTTCTTATGAAGTTGCCTGAATAGTCAAATTTTTGTAAACCATTAACATAAGAAAAACCATTTTTATCATCTACGATAAAAATGTTATTGTTTTTATCTAGCGCTACATTCGTAGGATAGTAAAGTTTGCCATCAATTAATCCTGGAAGCCCAAATTTATTAATGTATACTCCCGATGTATCAAATATCTGAATGCGATTATGACTAAAATCACAAACTACTAAGTGTCCATCATTCTTATTAAACGTAATTCCTTCTGCTCCATAAAATTGGCCATCTAACCCCCCAAAGCCTCCAAATTTTTTTACAAAGCTTCCCGTTGAATCGAATTTATGAATCATACTGCCAGCAGTAATATAGACATTGTTTTTATCGTCTATTGCAGCCCTTCTGACTGGACCCGAAAATTTACCATTACTAGTCCCTGACCCACCGAAAGAATTTACTAGAATTCCATTTTTATCATATTTCAAAACTAAATAACTATTTTCTATTAACGCATATATACACCCACTATGATCGACTGCCAATCCAATAACAACTCCATTAATCGAAATGTTACTTAATAAAATTTCACCCGTCTTGCTCATTTTTACAATACCTGACCCAAGGGAAGCAACGTAAATATTCAATGAATCATCTATGGCAATGTCATAGAGTGGGCTTGATTGTTTTGTTGGAAATTCATTCAATACCTTACCTGAACTGTCGATCACAACTACCGTCTTTCTCGTATGTTCGGCTAAATATATATTACCAAGAGTATCCGTAGCTACTCCATGTAACCAATTGAATTGTGGGATACTATCTACCCTTGCGCTTAGTTCTTTACTAAATTTATATTGGGCATTAATATTTAATGAAGTCAAACAAATTAATACGAGCAAAAAACACTTCTTCATACTTCTTTTTAAATTATTGAATACTCACTTTTTTACTTCCAGTGCCTTTGTCTGTAGTAATTACAAAATTATATAGCCCTTTAGGTAGAGAAGAAATATCTATTTGGGTATTTCCTGATTTAGTTTGTCTTAGTACTTCATTACCCAAAACGTCCAAAACTCTTACTTCCTCTATGGTATAGTTAGAATTAACGTTAACATAATGATTGGCTGGATTTGGAAAAATGTTAATCCCAATTGAAACTGTGGTACTTACTTCAATTCCTGTTGCTACTACAGTCGTAAAATTTTGATTGATTCTCGTTACGATGAAATCTTGCGTAGGATATGCAATTGAATTTCCTGCAATTATAACTTTTCCGTCTGGTTGAAGCAAAATATCCTCAGTATTTGCATTCAAATTGTTTGGTTGAAATTCTGCCTTCGCTTCTATACTGCCATCAACAGGCGAAATTCTAGCTAAGGCAAAATATGAGATAAGCCCTCCATTATAAGCAGAAAAACCTGCTGCATATATTTTACCCGTTAAAGAAGAGGTGTCTACAACAATTGTATTGGCCTGATTTGAAACACCATTAAATGGAACGATTACTTTCCCATTTGTTCCAAAAGTATTATCTACTGACGCATCCGAATTTAATCTATATACAGAAAATTTTTGATTATTATCCCCGTTGCACAATACAATTTTGCCATCCTTTTGAATTGCGATTCCTAATATATTTTTGGTGGTTAGGCTGTTCAAATCAAGTACACCATTTAAACCGAATGTGCTATCCAAGTGACCGTTTGATTTTATTTTTATTAGATCGTTTTGATAAACCAACAAAATAGAATTATCGTTTAAAATCTCAACTTGATCTGGTGAAATTGTACCGCTTATATCATTAAGGATTGTTTTCCCACTATTCCCAAAACTATTGTCATAATTAGCATTATCATCTACTTTGAAACCTGAAAGATGATAAGTATTAAATGCAGAAGCTGATGATCCCAAAACAATTAATTTATTATCATTGGATTTTACTACTACATCTGTGCCATTTGAATAGGGTTCAATTAAAGGTTCTAGTTTTCCATTACCATTAAAAGAATTATCTAACGAACCATCGCTATTTAATCTTACTAATAGATTATAAGATGTAGTGCCATCAAAATTGGAACCCGTGCAATAAATTTTTCCATTCAAGTAACAAGCACTGAATGCTCCATCAGACCCACCAGTATTAAATATATATTCTACGGCACCATCGGTATCAAATGAATTGTCATTCGTACCATTAGTGTTTATTCTACCTACAGCAAAATATGAAGGGTCTGTGGCAACAATATCATGCGTATACCCAGTATATAAAATTTTACCATCAGGTTGCAGAACAATCGAATTAAGACTATTATTTAGGTTTCTAATTTGACGGTTCCAAACACCTGTTGAATTAAATGTATTATCATATAACTGTGCTTGAATATCCTGAAGAAACAGGATGCACATCAGGCAAAGTAAAGTATATTTAAAAATTGCTTTCATTATTATTAGTGGTTTATTAATATTTTCTTTATAAAGATCTTTCCATTGGAAAGTGTAATTTTCAAACTGTAAAATCCATTCGCAAAATCAGATGTGTTAAAAATCAACGATCTATCACTTTTATCAGGATTTCCACTTTTTATTTCTCTTCCCAAATTATCAATTACTATCCAATTTTCAATTGCTTCCTCCTCTGAAAGTGAAACTATATTTACTTCATTATCAGCAGGGTTTGGAAACACCAAGATAGAACTATTTTCAATAATATTTTCAGTTACATTTAAGACAACTGGAATTCCTGAGTTGCCGCTGCCTCTTATATATACAGACTG
>JANYCO010000492.1 GCA_025360235.1 Cytophagales bacterium | reverse complement strand
GTAATTATAAGCCCTATAACTACTATTGCAAGATAAATACGAATCATTAAAACTGTGTAATATACTTAGTCAAAAGTAACAAAAAACCACATAAAAACAAGAAAATTCGCTAAAATCAACTAATTTTTAACTAATTTTGTTGTGCCGAAACATGGAAGCCATTAAGATTAAAAATATAACAAAAGAAATAAAACTGGATATCAATAAAATTCGGAAGGATTTTCCAATTCTCCATCAAGACGTTAATGGGAAATCTTTAGTTTATTTTGATAATGCCGCCACAACCCAAAAACCATTAGTGGTTATAAATGGGCTTGATGATTATTACAAAGGAATAAACGCAAATATTCACAGAGGAATTCATACTCTTGCAGAAAGGGCCACCGCTTCCTTTGAAGCTACCCGTGATAGTTTAAAAACTTTTATAAACGCAAAACACAGGGAAGAAGTCATCTTTACCCGTGGCACAACTGAAAGTATTAATTTAGTTGCTGCAACATTTGGAAGGCAAAACATAAAAGCCGGAGATGAAATTTTAATTTCTTCTATGGAGCACCACTCCAATATAGTGCCCTGGCATATGTTAGCTGCTGAAAAAGGAGCTGTTGTTAAAATCATTCCAATTAACGAACAAGGGGAAATAATTTTAGAAGAATACGAAAAATTACTTTCTTCTAAAACCAAACTGGTAGCAGTTGTGCATGTATCCAACGCACTTGGTACCATCAATCCTGTAAAAACTATCATTGAACTTGCTCATAAACATGGAGCAAAAGTGCTCATTGACGGCGCGCAATCTTCTTCACATCTTGACATCGATGTGCAGGCTATAGGTGCAGATTTCTTTGCCTTGTCCGGACACAAAATGTATGGCCCAACCGGGATTGGAATTTTATATGGAAAAAAAGAACTCCTGGAAGCTATGCCTCCCTATCAGGGTGGTGGAGAGATGATAGGCGAAGTAACTTATACAGGATTTACTGTAAATGAACTCCCTTATAAATTTGAAGCAGGAACTCCTAATATTGCCGATGCAGTAGCGTTAAAATATGCTATAGAATATATACAATCTATTGGAAAGGCTGCTATACGAAAACATGAAAATGACCTCCTCTCCTACGCAACCAAATCAATAAGTCAATTGGAAGGAATAAGACTCATTGGAACAGCAAAAGAAAAAGTAAGCATTTTATCTTTCGTAATGGAAGGAGTGCATCATCAGGATCTAGGAATCCTTCTTGACCAAAATGGTATTGCCATCCGGACGGGCCACCATTGTACTCAACCCCTTATGAACCGCTTAGGCATTTCAGGTACTTCCAGAGCTTCCTTTGCACTCTACAATACAACAGAAGAAATTGATATCTTTATAGAGGGCATGAAAAAAGCCTCAAAAATGCTTCGATAAATGACTACTAGTATTTCAGATATACAAGACCAGATCATAGATGATTTCTCACTCATGGACGAGTGGGATGATAAATATGCTTATATCATAGAACTTGGAAAAAAAATCCCTGAACTTCCCGCTGAATATAAAATTGAAAAAAATATCATAAAAGGTTGTCAGTCCAAAGTATGGATGACCTCAAAATTAGAAGATGGTAAAGTGATCTATCTGGCCGATAGCGATGCTATTATAGTAAAAGGATTGATAGGTTTATTGATAAAAACGTTCTCAGGACATACACCAGAAGAAATCATTCACACTGAACCTTATTTTATTGAGAAAATAGGAATGAGTCAACACCTTTCTATGACCAGATCTAATGGACTTGCTTCTATGGTAAAACAAATGAAACTGGATGCTCTTGTTTATAATGGTTAATGGTCAATGAAAATTAACGACTAGCTTACTTTGTTGAAAATTAACAATTAACCATTATTATAGTGAACTTTAGGGTTATTGAAACTGTTTAAAAGATGATGTCTGATATTATTATTACCGAAGAAGAAATAAAAGAAAAGTCGTTGGAGGCTATCAAGAGAGTATACGATCCGGAAATACCGGTGAATATTTATGAGTTAGGACTGGTATATGAGATAAGTGTGTTTCCAATAAACAATGTTTTCGTTCAAATGACATTGACCTCTCCCAGTTGCCCTGCTGCACAATCAATTCCTGATGATGTAAAAAAAAATATTAAAGAAATAGAGGGTGTAAACGATGTAACAGTTGAAATCACATTTGACCCACCATGGACACAAGAAATGATGACCGAAGCAGCGAAGCTTGAGCTAGGATTTATGTAAAACAATTTCAAGTTTTAAATGTTGAATTTTGAGTTAAAAAACATTTAAAAATGATTACAAAGAAAAATATTAAAGAGTAGATAGATCAATTTAAGAATTCATAATTAAAAATTTAAAAAAAATGTACCCAGAACATATAGTAGCTCCAATGCGTGAAGATTTAGTAAGCGCGGGATTTCAGGAATTAAAAACTTCTTCAGAAGTGGACTCTGTTTTAAAAGATAGTAAAGGAACAACTTTATTGGTGATAAATTCTGTTTGCGGATGTGCTGCAGGTGCCGCAAGACCAGGAGCTAAACTTGCTTTACAAAGGAGTAAAGTAAAACCAACAACTATTGTAACGGTGTTTGCAGGTGTAGACAAAGAGGCTACACAAAAAGCAAGAGAATATACACTTCCTTATCCTCCATCTTCTCCCGCAATGGCATTGTTTAAAGATGGTCAATTAGTACATTTTGTGGAAAGACATAATATTGAAGGTCGCAATGCAGAAATGATAGCACAGCATTTGGAGGCTACGTTCGAAGAATTTTGTAAGAATTAATTTCAGGGAAATTTTGTAGAGACGCATCACAATGCGTCTCTCACCACATTAACAGAGACGCATTATAGACGCTTCTCTCCCTTTATATTAATAGAGACGCGATAGATGCTTCTCTCCATTTATATTTAACAGAGACGCATTGTGATGCGTCTCTACTTTTAATCATGCAAATCTTTCAGATCATCACGAACCTCAAATTTTGAAAATTTATAGGCGTAAAGGCCAATATAAATGTAACAGAGTATCGGTATAATAAAAGCGATCTGAACATTCACATAGGTGTAATTTTGTACATTAAATGGAATTACCGCACCACCTACTATAAACATAATCAATATAGCAGAACCATCTACAGAGAATCTTCCCAAACCATTTACTCCTAGTGTAAATAAAGAAGGAAATAAAATTGAATTAAAAAGACCTACACAAACTATAAACCAAACAGAAACGGTTCCTGTTGTTAGAATTGAAAGAAGAATCAACAAAACAGACATGGAAGTACTGACCATTATAGCCTTTCTTACGCTGAATTTAAATAACAAAGCAGCTCCAACAAATCGTCCGATCATTGCCAAACCCCAATAATATTTCGTAAGGCCATGCACCGTACTCTCTATATAATTGGCTAATGCTACTTCTGCGCCTACATAGGCGAATATAGCAAACGCAC
>JANYCO010000473.1 GCA_025360235.1 Cytophagales bacterium | reverse complement strand
AACGCAAGTAATCAGGGATGGGTGGTTAGTGGCAGGTTATCCGGTACCTACACCATTACAAAAACAGTAGCGCTGCAACTTTTTGGTTTTTATCGCGCCCGACAAGTCCAGCTCCAGGGATCTCAGGGAGGATTTGGTGTTTACAGTTTAAGTCTGAAGAAAGATTTTTCTAATAAAAGAGGCAGCATTGGTTTTGGAGCAGAGAATTTTTTCACTCCCAACTTTGCCATTCGCAATGAACTACATTCCCCTGTTATAGACCAGAAAAGCACTACAATTATTCATAGTACAAATTTTAAAATTAACTTAAGCTATCGTTTTGGAAAGATGAATAACGATGAAAAACCTAAGAAAAGGAAATCAATCAAAAACGACGATTTAAAAGAAGAGAACGATAATAATAATCCTACGGGAAATACTCCTTTACCTCAGAATAACGGACCCTCGAATAACAATGTTAAGCCAACTACTAAACCAGAAGTGCCTGTAACAAAATAGCTCTTACAAAATGGCTTTCAAAAATAATGTACGTTGAGTAATCTCTGCTTTGTAGCGTTCATCTATTCTATGTCCGACTACCCATACAATATCTTCACCCGATAAAAGTACAGAGACGTTTTCTTTTAGATTCAAAGGAATTTTTAGATCATTTAAAAAATCACTCACCTTCTTTTTCCCTTTCATACCAAAAGGATGAAAACTATCTCCCTCTTTCCACGGTCTGATTATAAGGGGAAATTTTAATTTCTCATAATTCAAGTAAGCTACAGAAGAATCTTGGTTTTTTTCAAAACCAATTGTCGCATTTATGTTAATGGTTATATCACTCCATGGAATGTATACTTTCTCTACATCAGCATCAATCAATACTTCTGTTTGGTCTATATCCTGATTCTTCTCAGTAATGATTAATTGCGTTCTGTCTTTTACAAGAATATGGGTAGCTGAAATAAATTTTTTACCTGCTTCTTTATTCAGAATTTCTAAAAGTTCTTTTGTTTGTATATAATTAAAACCAAAGGGACGCAAGAGTTCAAACAAAATAATATGTGGTTCTACTTCTTCTTTCAGAAAATCAAATTTTAAAATAAAATGATCAGACTTTTTAGTTAAGAAATCAACCTTACAGCCTTCTATGTATTGATTGAAAACAGCTTCTGCAGCAGAAATTTTTTCAATACTCTGATGCAACGTTGTCTCAAGATTGGAGTTTATCTTTTTTAATAAAGGGATGACTTCAAGTCTCAACAGATTCCTTTGGTACTTGGTTGATTCATTAGAACTATCTTCACACCAACTTAATTTATTTTCTTTGGCGTAATTCAGAATTTCCTCTTTTGAGGCAAATAGGAGAGGACGAATAATATTTCCGGATTTAGCTCGAATCCCATGAAGTCCTGCGATTCCTGTACCGCGGATTAAATTCAGTAAAACTGTTTCTACAAGATCATTTTGGTGATGTGCGGTAAGAATGTACTTGTAATCTTTTTGTTTCGCTAACTCTGAAAACCATTTATACCGAAGTTCACGTGCTGCCATTTGTGTAGAAATACCTTCGCTTTTTTGAAATGCTTTTGTATCAAATTTTTTAATATGAATATTAACCTCTAAATCTTCTGCCAGTTCCTCCACAAATTGTTCATCCGCGTCTGATTCTTTCCCACGAAGATCAAAGTTACAATGAGCTATAGAAAAGTGTGCATTATAGTTTTTAAGCAAATGGCATAAGACCACAGAATCTACGCCACCACTCAAAGTAACCAAAAGTTTGTCTTCAGGACGGAAGAGGGCATTCTCGGTATTATATTTATTAAACTTATTCAGCATTATTTTGTAAATTTACATAGTTTTGTGATATATCTAGGTGTTAGCGTATTAAAGTGTTAATGATTTGTGAAATAACCTTCCTATTATTCTGTTCTAATAAAACTTTATGTTTCGAATATATATTATAGTACTAATTTTATTCACTCCTTTCTTTCTTCATGCACAGGAAGGTGAAAAGGTTCAGCTTGTACAGGCTGGTTCGCTGGAAGGACTGAAAATAAAGGGTGAAATGATAAATAAGCTTATTGGCAATGTTGTTTTTAAACAAGAGGGTGCTTTTCTTTATTGTGATTCTGCTTATTGGAACAAAGTGAAAAATGAAGTAGAATGTTTTGGCAACGTAAGAATGGTGCAAGGAGATTCGATCTATCTTAGCGGAAAAAAATTGCTTTATTATGGAAATACAAAAAAAGCGATCGTAACCGAAGATGTTCTTTTAAGGGATAAAAAAATGACCTTAACTACGGACTACATGGAGTACGATACTAAAATTAAATTGGCCTCTTACCATGGTGGTGGAAGGATTATAGACGATGCTAATGTGTTGACGAGTGACAAGGGCTACTACAATACTGCAAGTAAAATGTTTTGGTTTAAGAAAGATGTTAAGGTTGTTAATTCAAAAGAACAATACACACTTACTTCTGATACCTTACAATACCATTCTCCTTCAAAGATCGCCACTTTCCGTGGACCTTCCAAAGTAACCAAGGAGAATGATATTTTATACGCCGATCATGGAGAATACGATACGGCAAAAGGACAGTCCCGTTTTACAGGGAGAGCCAAAGTAGAATCAGGAAGTTATTTTCTGGAGGGTGATAAAATTTATTATGATGAGAAAAATAACAATGGCGTTTCGGAAGGAAATGTAAAAGTTACTTCTGTAGAAAATAAAATTGAAGTATTTGGAGATCTGGCGCACTACTGGGGTAAAGAAGGAATTGTTAAAATAACAGGAAAACCCTTGGTGAAAAATAAAATGGAAGACGATACGCTTTTCCTTGTTGCAGATACGCTTATTTCTATCGACAGGAAAAATCCTAATGACACTACTAAAAAGGAAAAATATTTACTGGCATTTCACAATGTTAAAATATTTAAAAATGACTTACAAGCCAAATGCGATTCGTTGGTTTATAATTTTGTAGATTCTACCATATATCTTTATAAAGATCCAATACTGTGGAGTGGAATCAATCAGATCATTGCCGATTCGATCAATATTTTAATGAAAAATAAAAAAATTCATCAACTCAATACCAACATAAATTCTTTTATTGTTTCCCAGGATACAATAAAAAATTTCAACCAAGTAAAGGGTAAAAAAATGACTGCTATATTCCTGGATGATAAGTTAAGTAGAATCGATGTTTCAGGAAACGGACAAAGTATCTACTACGCCATGGAAGAAGGGAAGACGGATTTGATAGGCATGAATAAATCGGAATGCAGTAATATTATTATCAAATTTAAGGATGGCAATCTGAATAATATTTCCTACATCAATAAACCAGATGCTAAATTTATTCCTCCTCATGAAATACTCGAAGCAGAAACCAAACTAAAAGGATTTCAATGGAGGATAGGAGAAAAGCCTGTCAAAGAACAAGTGGTGAATGTACGGGACAAAAAAGTAGAGCCGGTGGTGATACCCTATAAAAATTAATTTGACAATAAAATAATTGAAGTACTGTTGTCAGACGGCTATACTCTCCCGCAAAATGCCGTCAGACAACTTATAGGAAACCGGATAACCAAGTGTCAATAACTCTTTCAATTTATTTTCATATTCTCGCATTTTAATCTTAATTTAGCACTCTCCTTAGGGAAAATGCTTGCTTTTCTGATCATATTACCACTTATTCTAATTTACGCAGTTTTTATACTCTGGGCAGAAAGGAAAATAGCGGCCTTCGTGCAAGACAGAATGGGACCAATGGAAGTAGGCTACTACGGCCTTGGCCAGAGTTTCGCCGACCTTTTTAAACTTATCCAAAAAGAAGACATCGTTCCTTCCACTGCCGACCGCAAATTATTCAAGCTGGCACCGATTGTTATTTTCACGGCCATCTTTGCCGGTTTTGCTACACTTCCGCTTTCTCCGGATATTATTGGTTCTAAAATAGAAGTAGGAGTTTTCTATATTCTTACGATTATTTCTTTGGATGTAGTAGGGCTTATCATGGCGGGTTGGGGCTCTGGAAGCAAGTATCCATTATTCGGTGCGCTTAGAGCTGTAGCACAAATCGTTTCATACGAAATCCCACTTACATTATCTGTTTTATGTGCTGTAATGATTTGTCAGTCGTTGGACTTGCAGGAAATAAGTATTCAGCAAGGCATCTGGATAAATGATGTGGTTGGTTTTGCATCAGAAAAAAATTACCTCTTTGGAATTAAAGCCTGGGGTATTGAAGTTACAGAAGTGGGAGGGTTTCTCACATGGAATATTTTCCGTTCACCACTATTATTCTTTTCTTTTGTAATTTTCTTCATTGCCTCTCTGGCCGAAGCCAATAGAGCGCCATTTGACATTCCGGAAGCTGAATCTGAATTGGTCTCCGGATTTCATACAGAATATTCAGGGTTTCGTTTTGCCATTTTATTCCTTGGAGAATACGCCATGATGTTGTTGCTTTGTTTTCTGGCTTCTATTTTATTTCTTGGTAGTTGGAACACTCCATTCCCAAATATAGCAGCAGCAAGGCTAGCTGACTGGACTAGCGGAGCTCCCGGAACCATCGCCGGAAATCTATGGGGATTCTTCTGGCTGTTTTCTAAAGCATTACTATTGTTATTTGTTCAGATTCTAGCCCGCTGGACCTACCCGCGTCTGCGTGTTGATCAATTGATGTATCTTTGTTGGAAGGTATTAATTCCTGCTTCTTTAGTCCTTATATTTGCCTGTGGCATTTGGCGTTTGTGGATGGTATAATATGCAAAAAAGAAAAAAGACATATTTCAAAACTATAAAAACAGGAATCTCTTCTCTGGCGCAAGGGCTTGGGCTTACCTTAAAACATCTTAAAGATGCCCGCCATAAACGGAAACCTATTGGCGTAGAGAATAAAGATTATTTCCAACAAGAAACAGGAATCGTTACAACGCAATACCCTTTCGAAGCCATTCCTGTTCCTGACAATGGCCGCTATAAATTGCACAATGAAATGGACGACTGCATTGTCTGTGACCTTTGTGCTAAAATTTGTCC
>JANYCO010000451.1 GCA_025360235.1 Cytophagales bacterium | reverse complement strand
TCCTGATTTTTTAATATCGTCGTCCGATATGATGGTGATGGAACCAGGAGTTTCTCTGATACTTGCTGATTTTTGGGAGGCAACAGAAATTTTTACATTCATCAAAGCCTCCAGACTTAATTCATCGTCCAGAAGCGCATTTGTTGTATCCTGAGCAAAGGAAAATAAAGGCATAACCAGAAGTGAAGTAAAAAAAAGTAGTAATTTTTTCATTTTGGAATAGTATATATGGGTAAGCCCTAGTACGATATACCTTCTATTTTGGTTCTTTTAATGTATGAAAAAGGTCGATTATTTAATAAACGAGAAAATTTCGCCTCTTAAAATAAGGCTAAACTTGATTTCTAATAAAAAAGGTGGCTTGTTTGGGAACCACCTTTTTTACATTAACAATTAGCCATTAATAATTTCATCATTAAAAATTATACCGCTACATCATTCTCTCTCAGCGCATCGTTGAGAGACGTTTTCAGATCAGTACTTGGTTTGCGTTTTCCAATAATTAATGCACAAGGCACATGAAAATCTCCTGCAGGGAATTTTTTGGAGTAAGAACCAGGGATTACTACTGAGCGCTCAGGTACGTAACCTTTGTATTCTATCGGTTTGTCACCCGTCACATCTATTACTTTTGAACTTCCTGTCAGCGTAACATTAGCCCCCAATACAGCTTCTTTCCCAACTCTTACACCTTCTACTATGATACATCTGGAACCAATAAAGGCACCATCCTCAATAATCACAGGAGCTGCTTGCACAGGCTCTAATACACCACCAATACCTACGCCTCCACTCAGGTGTACATTTTTTCCGATCTGAGCACAACTTCCAACCGTTGCCCATGTATCCACCATCGTGCCTTCGTCTACATATGCACCTATATTTACATAGGAAGGCATAAGAATCACACCTTTACTTAGGTAAGCACCATAACGCGCAGTAGCAGGAGGTACCACACGAATGCCCAGTTTTTCGTAATCTCTTTTCAATTCCATTTTATCATGGTATTCAAAAGGTCCTACCTCCATTGTTTTCATTTTTTGAATCGGGAAATAAAGAATGACCGCTTTTTTAATCCATTCGTTTACCTGCCAGCTTCCATCGGCTTTTGGTTCTGCTACTCTAAGTCTTCCTTTGTCCAGTTCTTCGATAATATGACGAATGGTATCAGTAGTCTCTTTTTGTTGTAATAAGCTTCTGTCAGCCCAGGCTTTTTCGATTATTTCCTTCATTGTATCAATTGTTTGAAAAATTATTTTAAATTTAGTTCTTGTCAGATAAGGCAAATGAATAAAAAGATAGTTGTAATAGCATCTGTACTCAAACCCGTAAACGACTCGCGAAATTACGAAAAAACTGCAATTTCAATAAGTAAGTCCGGTAATTATCAGGTACACCTTGTAGGTCAAAAGGTTCTGAATACGCCAATGGGTAGTTCTATTCTTTTTAACCCCTTATTTTCCTTTCAAAGGCTGAGTATAAAACGTCTTTTTGCAGGATGGATTTTTCTTCGTTATCTATTTAGGATAAAACCAGATGTCATTATTGTCACCACTTTCGAATTATTAAAACCGGCAATTTTTTATAAAATAATAAAAGGTAAAAAGTTGATTTACGATGTACAGGAAAATTATTTCCGGAATCTTATTTATACCAATTCTTTTCCTTTTGGAATAAAACATATTCTCGCAATAGGAGTGAGGATACTTGAGTATTTGACCCGTCCATTTGTAAATCATTATTTTCTGGCGGAAAAAAATTATGAAAAAGAATTTTCATTCGCAAAAAATAAAAATACAATACTTGAAAATAAACTTTTAAAAGGTTCTGTGAAGCCAAGAATGAAAGGGCAGGACGACACAATACAGCTTTTGTATTCCGGTACTATTGCTGAGAATTATGGAATTTTTGAAGCAATCGAATTGGCAAAAGCACTTCATACATTTGAAAATAAAATCCGACTAAAAATTATTGGCTTTGCTCCGCAAGCAAAAATTCTTGAAAAAGTAAATTCAGAAATTCAGGATTCAGGTTTTATTAGTATAGTTGGAGGAGATACTTTTGTTTCTCATCAGGAAATACTTAGTTTTATAGCAGCGTCTGATTTTGGTTTGATTTCTTATCGCTCTGATAAAAGTACCGAGAATTGTATTCCTACGAAAATATACGAATACCTTGCGCACCAACTGCCCTATATCATTGGCTCAAATCCCTTATGGCTTGAGCTCACCAACAACTATAAAGCAGGAATTGAAATCGATTATGCAAAACCAAATACGGAAAAATTGCTTCAACAAATTAAAGAAGGTAAATTTTATACAACTCTGCCAGGCGATGAAATTTACTGGTCGTTTGATTTGATAATTTGATAATTTG
>JANYCO010000418.1 GCA_025360235.1 Cytophagales bacterium | reverse complement strand
GTCTGCTTTTCGATAATTTAGAAGCCCTTTGTTCTTTAGGTAATTCAAATGTCTGGAAGTTTTTGTTTGAGTATAATCCAAAATTAATTCCAAGTCAGAAATGCACATTTCATCTGTTTTATAAATGAGGTGTAGGATTCTTACCCGTGCTTCATCACTAAAGCATTTGAAAAGATCTGTTCCTTTTTGCAGTTCCAAAGATAAATTTTAAAGTTTCGAGTATAAATATACTATAGATTGGTGATATTAGTAAAGAATTGGTAATTTTAGAGGTTATTTGCCGTTGTTCTGAAAGTGATAAAAAATAGTAAAATAGCTTTTTTCTTAATAGCCCTGTTTATAGCCGGTGGCGAAGCCTATGCTCAGAATCCCATAAAAGTAGTTCAGGTTTCCGGACTAGTAGTAAGTGGAGATAGCTTATATGGTGTGCCTGGTGTGGCTGTCTATATTCCAAAATCAGGACGAGGAACTATAACAAATTATGTTGGGTATTTTTCATTACCTGCACTATTGGGAGATAGTATTCTTATCAATTCGGTTGGATATAAGCTTCGAAGATATATAGTGCCAGACACGCTTAGGTCTGATAAAATGAGTTTAATTATTGAATTAATGGCTGACACTGTATTAATGCCAGCTGTTGAAATATTTCCATGGCCTACAGAACAGTTATTTAAAGAAGCGTTCTTAAGCCTTAAATTACCAGTACAAGACATGAATAATATGAATCAAAACCTGAATGAACAGGTTTTGAAACGAATGTTATATACTTCTTCGGCAAGCGGAGCAGAAAATCACCGCTATTACATGCAAAAGCAAATGCAAGTTACTGATACCAGATATAATATAGTTTCACCTTCACTGGTGTTTACTAACCCTTTTGCATGGAGCAGATTTATAACGGATATAAAAAAGAAACGGTTTAAAAGCACCCTTCAGGAAAGTGAGGAAGATGATGATGAATAAGCCTGATTTTGCAATTTTTTGGTATGTTTCTTGTCTAAATGTTTTAAACTAATCATAAATTAGGTTTGATACAAAAAACCAATAACATATATTTGCAGGGTTATCGTGAAATAAATCAGTATATTATGAAAAGAAACGCCATTTTATTATTATTAATTGTCTTACTTACTGCATTTTCATTGGAGTCCTTTTCGCAAGGAATTTTAAAGAAACATAGTGTTGAAATACAGAAAATTATCAAAACAGATGTTGTTGGAATAGTAAGAGGATATGATTTCGGAACCCCGATAGATAAAATTAAGGCAACAGAGGATGCTAAATTAGAAGCTGAAACACCAGGAGCACTTATTTATAGAGTTCCGATTAATGCAAAAGAATATTGTGAAGTTATTTATTATTTTGATGCAACAAAGAAAGTTAAAAGTTTTGGATTAGAGTTTATCGAAACAAAGGACTCTACCCCTGAAGAAACGTTAATTGATGACTTTCAAGGGTATTTTTCAGAAAGATATGGTCAGTTTAAAGTAAATGATCGCGATGATGAAGTTTGGACATCAAAAGATGGCACTTATACAATTGAGCTAAGTGATGAAACAAATGCTGATGTTATTGAAATTGAAATTGAAATTGCAAGGAAATAAATGTTAACAACTATTAATAATCAACAGGTTATAATATATTTTAAAATGACGAATGCTTAATTTTAGGCCTTATTTTAATTTTTTAATACAAAGTGTTTATTTATTGGATTAATCATATTTATTTTATAATAATATAAGTAATAAATATGTAACTAAGTTGTATTGGTTACGTATACTATAATAAGGTAAAAGATAGAGGAGGCTTTTAAAGCATTAAACAGATGAAAACGAAATCATTAATACTACTAATCGCAATTATTTTTACTGGCTCTTTCAACGCATTTTGTGTTAGAATAGACCCCGTTGCTAAGAAGTTTTTCCAGAAAGGAATGGAAAACTATAAGAAAACCAATTATCCAGAAGCATTAAATGATTTTACGTCAGCAATTTCTGTATACCCTCAATACGAAGATGCGTATTTACAAAGAGCTTTTTCTCATGAAAAACTTGGGAATAGTTTTCAAGCCATCGCTGATTACGATCAGGTAATAAAATTAAACGCAAAAAATAAAGAAGCTTTATACAACAGAGGACATCTTAATTCGAAAATAGGACTAGATGATGAAGCTATTAAGGACTATACAATGCTTATTGGATTGGATCCTAAAAGTTATAAATCTCATTATGAAAGAGGATTGATCTATAATATAATGGGTCTGTATCCAGAAGCTTTAAAAGATTTTGAAAGATGTAGTCAATTGAAACCAGGAGCAGAAATAGATTATATAACTGGTGTTATAGAATCAAAACTAGGAAATGAGCAAAAGGCTATAATATTCTTTTCAAATGCTATAAAGTTTGAAAAGAATAACAAAGATTTATATTTCCATAGAGCAGATTCAAAAATTAAGTTAGGTAAATACAATGAAGCATTGGAAGATCTTCAGATAGCTAGTAATTTAGATACAGGTAAAACGGACGCTTATATTTATCATAGAATGGGTTTGGCTCAGCATTATCTTAGAAATTACAACGGAGCTTTAATAAATTTCAATAAAGCGATTGAATTGAACTCTATAGTAAACGATTTCTATTACAACCGTGCAAATACCTGCATGAATTTAAAAATGTATGAACAAGCGGCTTCGGATTTTAGTATGGTGATTGAATTAGATCCCCAAGGCTTAGACCCATATATAAACAGAGCCGTAGCGTACACGTCACTTGGAAAATTTGCAGATGCGGAAGCAGATTACACAAGATATATTGAAATGAATCCTTACAATTTCTATATCTATCAAAAGCGAGCAGACGTTAGAGTCTCAATGAAAAATGTAGATGGAGCCCTTAGTGATTTAAACGCATTGATAGAATTAAAACCAGAAAATGCAACGGCCTATTTCAACAGAGGTATGTTAGAAATTAAAATGGATAAAAAAGACGATGCTTGTAAAGATTTTAAAAAATCTGGAGAGCTAGGTAATACTGAAGTTGCAGAAGTAGTTAAGAAAAATTGCCAATAGAACTTGATACCGTGCTGATTAGATAATTGGCGATTTAAAGAATGTAAGAGCGGATTTATTTGCTCTTTTTTTATACATAATTTATTATTCCCATAGAGGATAATACTCTAAATTGACTTCTTCTTTAAAAAATATTCTCGTTGCTTCTGCAAAGGAATGTGTATAATCTGAAACGAAAAATTTGTTATAGTTAACCCCAGATTCTCTATTTAGATTGTTTTTATTTAGATAATTTTTCAGATAAGAAGCTACAATATTTGAGCTGTCGATTACTTCTGTTTTTTCATTGTAAAAGCCAGCAATCTGTTTTTTTATAAGAGGGTAATGCGTGCAACCTAATACTAATGCCTCTATTCCTTGAAGAGTAGGGTCTGAGATGTAGCTTTGAATGATATGTTCGCTAATTGTATTATCAAAATATCCTTCTTCTATCATAGGTGCCAACAGTGGTGTAGCCAACGACCGGAGCTGAATATTTTTATTGAGTTTGTCTAATTTCTTCTGGTAAACATTAGAACGCACGGTTCTTTTTGTACCAATCAAACCTATGGTTTTGTTTTCAAATTTTTCTCCCAGGTAGGAAATAACCGGGTCTATTACATTTATTACTTTTGCTTTGCTTCCTACATATTCCTTGGCAAGCTGATAAGCTGCAGAAGAGGCCGAGTTGCAGGCAATAAGAATTACCTTGCATTGCTGTTTAAGCAGCAGATCACAGATTTTTACTGTATAGGACTGTATGGCTGCCGCCGATTTGTCTCCATAGGGCAGATGGGCTGTATCGCCAAAATAAATGATACTTTCATTGGGGAGCAAATCTTTTACAGCTCTTGCTACAGTAAGCCCGCCGATACCACTATCAAAAATTCCTATGGGTTTCTCCTTGTTCATTCATCAAAGGTAAAAAAAAAAGGCACAACTCAAATTTCTCTGAGCTGTGCCGAAAAAAGAAACAACACTATGGGTAAAAAATATAGCGAAAAAATTAGTTCCCTTTAAGGATTGTGGTATTAAGCCCTACCGCAAAGCCTAAACCCGAATTGATAAGTTGAAAGCCATACAATCTGCTGGATGTTATTGGAACATTAGTCCAAGTTGTGCCTCCATCAATTGTTTTGCTTATAGTCCCTGTATTGTTGGGAACATTTCCGCCTACAGCATAACCTTCATTATTATTTATGAATTGAACGGAGGTATAACTAACATTATTAGTTGGAGTTGTTTGTCTTGTCCAATTGATTCCTCCATTTGTCGTTTTTAAAATATAACTATCACTGCTTATAGTATTGCCTCCTACTGCAAAACCGATATTTTGATTTGTAAAATGTAAATTATGAAGAGCTGATATTCCGACAAATTTAATACCAGTATTCAATTGTGTCCATGTCACCCCTCCATCAATTGTTTTTGCTATATAACCATACAATCCAGAAATATATCCAATACTAGAATTTACAAAATAAATACAATTTATATCACTAACTGTAGTTCCAGAATTAAGAGTATTCCACGTTGTCCCGCCGTCTGTAGTTTTTTTTAAAAAACCAGCAGCACCAGATATAAATCCTGTATTTGCATCAAAAAAATAAATTCCTCGAATACTTGTAGTACCAATACTTAAATTAGTCCATGTTAAACCTCCATCAGTAGTTTTATTTAGAATATTACCATTTCCACCAACATAACCAATGTTCGCATTAATGAAGTCTATTGCACATAAGTCTTGAGTCGTTCCAGAAGGGATTTGATTAAAAGAGGTCCCCCCATTTGAAGTTTTAAGGATTAATCCTCCAGAACCAACTATATAGCCCGTATTCGGATTTGGGAAATCAAGTCTATATAATATACCTGAATAAGGAGTAGCCACAGAAGTCCATGTTTTAATAGTAGAGGGATTAACTTCGGTACATTTCTTTTTACAACCATAATAGGTTAAAGGAAAAATAAGTATAATTATGAATTTTAATTTCATGAACAATTAGATTATTTGTGAATTTACAAATATGAGACAATGATATTCTATTTCGTTACAGTAATTTAATAAAAAAAGTTATTTTTGTGTAACGGAACAGTAAAATACGTGTCTAATATAGAGAAATCAGAGATAGAAATTATAAAGGGATGCAAAACCTTTAATAGGGAAGCTCAAAAGAGCCTTTACAAGCTGTATTATGGAAAAATGAATGCGATAAGTTTTCGGTATACTGGTTCCTATGACGATGCTAAAGATATTGTACACGATAGTTTTGTAATTGTCTTTGAGAAAATTGCAGGGTATACTGGTTCTGGTTCGCTGGAAGGTTGGATTAGGAAAATTGTTGTAAACAAATCCATCGATTTCCTTAACAAAAAGAATAAATTATATGTAAAAGTTAGCGAACAGGAGCAACAAATATTAAATGATCATAACTCCAATTCTGAATATAGCAATAATAAGGAAGGAGATGAACTTGATTCAATATATAGTTCGGGTCTTACTAAAGAAGAGATAATGGATGCTATCGATCTGTTGAAGGATAATTACAGAGTTGTCTTTAATTTAAGCGTGATAGATGGGTATTCTCACAAAAATATAGCGGAGACACTTAATATTACGGAAGAACTCTCAAGAATAAGGTTAAAACGTGCTCGGGTTGCTTTACAAGCGATACTTCTAGAGGCGGCAAAGGCAAAGAAAATAAATAAAATAACCAATCAAACACATGCAAAGTCAATCGAGTAATAAGTTTGACGAATTTGTTCGATCAAAGAGTGAAGAAGCCGACTTGGACGCTTCTTTTGAGGAACAATGGGGTAAAATGTCTAGGGGCCTTGATAAAAAAGACTTTTTGCGTTTTGCTCTTTTTCGTTTCAATATATATTATTTGTCACTAATTCTTATCGGGTTGATTGGATGGGCGTTTTATTTTTTATCTTCTGAAAGAAACGATAATTCTAAAAAATCAATTCAAGAAAATGTAATAATAGATGAGAAAGGAGAAAGTTCAACTAATGGGGATACTCTTTCCGGAGATTTTCCAAAGAAAAATAGTTATTTCACAATTCCAAAGCAGGTAAATCAGAAAGATGATTCTTTGAATAAAGAAGAATTGAATGCTGTTATTTTAAAACAGGAGGTAATAAAGGATAGTATACCGGAAGTAGCTCAGGTAAAATTTATTAATAAACAAGATTCATTAGTTAGGCCACTATCTAAAAAAATAAAATACATAACAAAAAGAGATACTATTGTTACTGTTGATACCACAAAAGTAAGAAGGAAAAGATAATGAGTAAAGAAAATAAGAATCGAGTAATCTTGGTACTTAGCTTTGTGATGTTTTTTAATGGAGCTATTGCGCAACAAGATTCTCTTAATACAGGTAATGAAGAAGATTCAATCGTTTATATTTATGAGCCTCCTGTTTTAATCAACAGGACAGTTACTAAGAAAGAAGAAATTTTTAATCACTGGTTTTTTGAGTTAACAGGTTCTGTGTTTACTCATTCAAATGCCCATCGGATTTGTACGGAATGTTCAGAGTTTAAAAGTGAAATCAAGAAAAGTATTCAACCTAAAATGGGACATGGTACTGGAGCAAACCTAATGTACATGCCGCCAGGTAAGATTAATTTGATTTACTCATTTGGTATTTCGTATGCTTCGTTCCATGAGAATTTTAAACATTTAAACGCTAATGCTGTATTAATAAAATCTCAGAATAAATATAATTACTTAGATTTGAATTTAGGTTTTGGATATTGGGCATTCAGAAAACGGAAAATATCATTTATAATAAATGGCAAATTGATTGGCTCAAGACTTATGCTAAATCAGGGAAACACTCTAGGATATTCAAATTTTTCCACTGTCTTAGATGTAAATACGACCAACAGGGATGCCAACTATGTTCTGAGTGGTAAAGTTGGAGTTAAGGTTTTATTATTTAACAACAAAAGGATAAAATTTTTCATGGAACCTTTCACAAGGTTTAATATGACTTCCGTTTTGAAATACAAAGCAAACTATTACTTGGATCGCTGGGGGAAAGGAGTTGAGGTCGGATTGATTTATGTTTTGTAAATATAGATCCTTGTTTTCATTTTCATTCTTATTTTGGGTTAATTCTTTTTTTTTCTATAAATATTTTGATAAAATTAAAATATACTGTCACGTTTTGAAAAAAAATGGTCTAATGTAAATAAACATTAAACAAAATTATTTATGAAAACAAAAGGTATAATTATTTTTATGCTAAGCCTATTTTTATTTTGCTTAGATTTTAGCACCAATATCTTTGCACAACAATGTGCAAATAAACGAGGGAATATTTGGCTTTTTGGTGATCATGCAGGATTAGACTTCAACAGTGGGGCACCTGTACCAATAAACAATGGAGTTATGTATTCTGGTGAAGGATGTTCTAGTATTGCGGATGTCAATGGTGGATTATTATTTTATACCAATGGCATTACGGTTTGGAATAAAAATCATGTCCCAATGCCTAATGGAAATGGATTGTTAGGGAATATGTCTTCCACACAAAGCGGATTGATAATTCCAGTTATAGGAAAACCCAATCAATATTATATTTTTTCTTTAGATAATTTAGCAGGAGTAAATGGATTAAGATATTCTATTGTTGATATGACATTTGATGGTGGGTTAGGTGATATTACAATGACTAAAAATCAATTTATAATTAATAATTTGACAGAAAAGTTAACTGCTGTAAGACATTTTAATGGAACGGATGTATGGTTGATAGCACATCGTTGGAATAGTCAATCTTTTTTGGCCTATCAAATTACTTCATTAGGGATAAATCCATTACCAGTAGAGACTAAAAATATAGGTTCAATTCATGAAAATCCAATAGGCGATTTCTCACAATTCAATACAGCAGGATACATGAAAACCTCGCCAGATGGTTCTAAGCTAGCCGTTGCGGTTAGAGATGTTGGGTACGAAATTTTTGATTTTAATATTTTATCTGGAACCGTTTCAAATGCTATAGTTTTAGGAGGGACACCAGTAAATTATGGTTTAGAGTTTTCTCCAAATAGTAGATATTTATACATTAGTGGGATTACTGATTTTAAAATAGAACGATTTGATTTGAATGCTGGAACACCACTAGATATAGTAAGCTCTAGAATGATAGTTGGGAATTCAGATAGTTATACAGGTGCATTACAACTAGGGCCTAACTCAAAAATATATGTTGCTAAGACTATTAATTCTGTTACAGGATCTCCATTTTTAGGAGTTATCGGTAACCCAGATATGCTGAATCCAATTTATAGCGATC
>JANYCO010000400.1 GCA_025360235.1 Cytophagales bacterium | reverse complement strand
TAATTAAGACCATTGAAAAAATTATGAAAAAATATAAATTAAAAACCACCTACAGAAAGATCCTGGCCGATACCACCACGCCGGTAAGCATCTATCTAAAACTCCGTGATAGGTTTCCAAACAGCATACTGCTTGAAAGTTCGGACTATCATGGCAATGAAGATATATACTCCTATATCTGCTGCCAACCTATCGCAGGACTGAAGGTAGAGGCAGGAGAATTGTTTCTCAACTATCCTGATGGAACAAACACCAGCAAGGCGGTGGTGCCTGAACTAAACATGACAGAAGAGATTGGTCATTTTTCCGGATCCTTTGAGGTAAACAAATTAAATTTTCCCTTTATCACCGGGGGGATCTTTGGTTATTGCGCTTATGATGCGGTTCGTTATTTTGAGGAAATAGAGATCGATACTTTCCCTTCCGAATACAGAAAGATTCCCGACATTCAGTACCATGTGTATCGCTATATTATCGTTTTCAACCATTTTAATAACGAGGTTTTTATTATAGAGAACAGTTATGGAGAAAATGAAGACAGTGCTATTGATAAAATAGAAGGTTATATCCGAAAAAGAGATTTTGCCACTTATAAGTTCAACCTAGTAGACCGTGAGGAATCGAATTTTACCGATGAGGAATTTCTGAAAGTATTGCAAAAAGGCGTGGATCACTGTCTCCGCGGTGATGTATTTCAGATCGTGCTTTCCAGAAGGTTCTCACGCCAATACCAGGGAGATGATTTTAATGTATACCGAAGTCTTCGTTCTATCAATCCGTCCCCTTATCTCTTTTACTTTGATTATGGTAGTTTTCGAATCTTTGGTTCTTCTCCCGAAGCACAGATTGTGGTGAAAAACGGCAAGTCTACCATCTATCCAATTGCCGGGACTTTCCGACGTACGGGCGATGATATTAAAGATTATGATCTGGCTAAAGAATTATTAGACGACCCAAAAGAGAATGCAGAACACATAATGCTTGTAGACCTGGCCCGAAACGACCTGAGCCGCCATTGCGACAATGTACAAGTAGAGACTTTAAAAGAAGTACAATATTATTCCCATGTCATTCACCTTGTATCGAAAGTAACCGGGCAAATGCACAAGAATGAAAATTTTGCGAAGATCGTGGGCGATACCTTCCCTGCGGGTACGCTTTCGGGAGCCCCAAAACACAACGCCATGCAGATTATAAACCGACTGGAGAACGGCAACCGTGGGTTTTACGGAGGCTGTATTGGTTTTATGGGATTCAATGGCGAGTTCAACAGTGCTATTATGATCCGCTCTATTTTGAGTAAGGATAATGTGCTCTATTATCAGGCAGGTGCAGGTGTGGTAGCGCTCTCCAGCATTAGCAGCGAATTACAAGAAGTAAACAATAAACTGGCAGCTTTGAAGAAAGCTATTGAAGAGGCAGAGAAAATATATTAAGCATATGAAGAAAATAGTAATGATTGACAATTACGACTCGTTTACCTACAACCTAGTCCATATTGTCAAAAAACTGGGTTACGAAATCGATGTATTCCGTAACGATAAAATAAGTATTGAAGAGGTAGGAAAGTACGATAAGATCATGCTTTCTCCCGGGCCTGGCATTCCTTCTGAAGCAGGTATACTGCAGGACGTAGTAAGAACCTACGCTCCTTCCAAAAGTATTCTGGGTGTTTGCCTGGGGTTACAATGTATTGGTGAAGTTTTTGGAGGCAAACTCACCAACCTGGATAAAGTATTTCACGGGATCGCAACGCCTATAAAGCTTACTGGCAGCAAAGATCCGCTTCTTTTCAAAGACCTTCCTGATAGTTTTTCTGTAGGACGTTACCATTCATGGGTAGTAGACGCAGCTGGCTTTCCTGAAACCTTAGAAATAACTGCAGTAGACGATTCTGGAAAAGTAATGGCGCTTATGCATAAGAAATTTGATGTGCACGGGGTACAGTTTCACCCGGAGTCGATTCTTACTGAGTATGGGGAGAGAATAATCGAAAATTGGTTGAAAAGTTAATCCTCCATACTGAAATTTAATTACGAATTACGAGGGCTTGGTTTTTGGATGAGACAAAATTACTCCACACTCAAAACTAAAAAGTCTGGAGTGCGAGTGTGAGTATTGAGAATAAATAAATCAGTCATGAAAATCATAGGACGTGCTATATTTGGAGGTATTGGGATCTGGGTTCTGATGTTTGTCTTTTTAGCCTTTCTGGCTATGTTGTTTAACAATCTTTTTGATATAATCAGAGCTTTCTCTAGTGCTGAAACCATTTACCCAACTGCCATTAATTTCTTTATCCACTTAACCCGATTCTTTGCTTTTGTTTTTACAGGATTTATGACGGCACGATTCGCAAAACGAAACGAGCTACTTCATGGGCTTTGCATTGGTTTCGTTGTATGGGCAATAATGGCAGTATTCATTATTATCATCACAGACAGCATACCTGGACGTGACAATCCTCATTCCAATCTTACCGAATGGACGCTCTCTACTATTAGTCTAATCCTCGGATGTCTAATGGGTGCCTTTATTCAAAAAAGAATAAAACAGAAAAAAGAAATCAAAGACTCTATAGAGACCAAAATTGATAAATTAGGAGAAGCAACAGATTGAAGAGACTCCGTTATTAAAAGGAATCCTAATATCAAACTTCCTTTTTTCCCTTTTTCTCTCTATTTTTGTCCAAAATTAAAGATACCCTTTCATGTATACAGGATTTAAACACATGCACATCACGGTAGTAGTATTGTTTCTGATACTCTACTTCATCAAAACCTATTTGCTTGTTGCCAATAAAAACGAACAACTCGACAAGCTAAGAGCGAAAACAAAGATTGCCGATATGATATTGGGATCGCTGATGTTGATCACTGGAGGGTATTTACTTTACAAAGCCCAAGAAGTAAAAGTGTACCATTATGTAAAAATCCTGGTGGCGCTTTCTTCCATACCGGTAGGCATCATAGCATTCAAGAAAAGAAACAAAGTGATGGCAGTGGTGCTACTGGTGCTGTTTATATATGTGTATGGCGTGGCCGAAACAAAGAGCCTTACCTTTAAAAGAGATAAAATTGTAATTGCCCCACTTTCAGATAGTACCGTTACTAAAAATTCCACAAACATCATGGACCAAAATGCAGATGCTGTTTTGAAGAACGGTGAAAACATTTATAAAGGCGCTACATGTATCACCTGCCATGGTGCAGATGGTAAACTAGGTGCAGCAGGAGCGAAAGACCTTACTACTAGTGCGCTTACACATGCCGAGAAAGTAGCCATTATCACAGGAGGAAAAGGAAGTATGACTCCTTTCAAAGGATCGCTTACAGAGCAGGAGATTGAGGCGGTAGCGGTGTATGTGGATTCGATGAAAAAATAATGGCGCGCGAATCACAGGAAGTTAATGCAAAGACCCCAAGAGCAGTACTTGTAGCATTGATCAGTCAGAAGCAAACCGTTGAGAAAACAAATGAGTACCTCGACGAACTCGCCTTTCTGGCTGAAACCTCGGGTATTGAAACGGCCAAAAAATTTACCCAACGTCTGGAAAGGCCCGATACCCGTACCTTTGTGGGTAAGGGCAAACTCGAAGAGATTAAAGCTTATCTTAAAGCACAAGATATAGGTATTGTAATTTTTGACGATGACCTTTCTCCTTCCCAAATAAAAAATATTGAAAACGAATTGAAGTGCAAGATCTACGACCGGAGCTTGCTGATCTTAGATATTTTTGTACTTCGCGCGAAATCAGCACAGGCCCGTACTCAGGTAGAGCTGGCGCGGTATCAGTACTTGTTACCACGCCTTACCAATATGTGGACTCACTTAGAGCGTCAGCGAGGTGGCACAGGTGCACGTGGAGGATCGGGGGAGAAAGAAATAGAAACAGATAAGCGGATAATCAAAGACAAGATCACGCAGCTAAAAGAAAAGCTTGAAATCATAGACAAACAAAACGCCAATCGTCGAAAATCACGTACCAACGTGGCCCGTGTGGCGCTGGTGGGTTATACCAACGTAGGGAAATCTACACTAATGAACCAACTTTCCAAGTCGGAGGTGTTTGCAGAAAATAAATTATTTGCCACAGTGGATGCTACCGTGCGAAAGGTGGTTCTGGAAAGAATCCCTTTTTTACTTTCCGATACAGTTGGTTTTATCCGTAAACTTCCTCATGCGCTTATTGAAAGTTTCAAATCCACACTGGATGAAGTTCGTGAGGCAGATATCCTGCTTCATGTTGTCGATATTTCGCATCCTTCGTTTGAAGAACATATAGAAGTCGTGAACGCTACACTTTCAGAAATAAAAGCCGGGGACAAAAAAGTGATCATGGTCTTCAATAAAATAGACCTTTTCAAACCTTCGGAAGAGATGTTAAGTCTGGCCATGGATATGGACGAGGAGACGTATAAGCAAAATATGTTGTTGAAGCTAAAGGCTACCTATATGAATCGCCAGGATTATTCGGCAGTCTTTATTTCGGCTACAAGGAAGGAGAACATAAGTGAGTTAAGAAATCTATTAGTAGATAAAGTAACCGGCCGACATTTGGAAATCTATCCCAATTATTTAAAAGATAGTGGGATGGATTATGATTTTTTGTTTAAAGAGTAAAATGCCCATCATTGCCGTATAAATGGCAAATTTAATGGACGTCACAACTATTATCATTTCGCCCTTGCAGGAGCTTTTTCTCCTGCAAGCGTTTCCTGTGGCTCCTAAATTGGAAATAATCTCTAGAATTGGTTTACGAAAAGAACCTCAATCTTCGTAGAAACATGTTGCAGGAGAAAAAGCTCCTGCAACGGCAAAATTATTATCAATACAAAATTTCCTGAATCAATTCTCCATTTTTGTAAATTTTTTCAGATTCTAATTTTCCATCTATTTTAAAATATCGCCAAACACCTTCCATATTTCTATTATTATAAAATCCCTCCCATTGTTTTTGTCCGTTTTCATACCAGCGAATATCCGGTCCTTCATTTTTCCACTCACCATCATAGCCAATATAACTTCTAGGCTTTCCACTGGGATAAAATCTTTTGTCATATTTAAGTATCCCATTTACATAAAAGAACTCTCTCTCAAACAAGGAATCTTCGTACCAATAACAAATGCCATCCTTGAATCCATGTATTTCTGGAAAATCTTTTGCAAAAGCATACCGAACATAGTCTTCTGTCCTTCTTTTCCTGGAATATTCTACTATTTTCCTTACTGATCCATTGACAACCGTTAGTTTTTGATTTTCGTATTCCACCTCCCCTGTTCCGTCTTTAATCACTTGTTTACCAGTAGTATCAAAGGCTGTATAAATTTTTAATTCCTCACCAACAACTTCTCCTGTTAAATAAATTTTTCCATCCTCATAAAATATCTGGATTAGCCCAATGAGTTTGTCTTTTTTAAAGTTGAGCGACAGCCTTAGTTGTTTGTTTGAATAGTAATAATCCGATCTTCCCTCTTGCTTCCCCCTTTTATATGATTTTTTAAATCTAATGTTCCCATTATCAAAAAAAGTAACAAATTCACCATCTATCTCCCCATTTTTAGAATTCATTATTGCGGAAATAATTGTCTTTCTATAACAGGTATCCATTTCCCAAATAGTAGAAGTTTTCCGCTTTCCTTTAAAGTATTCCTCATCGATAAACGTTGGCGTAGGACCTTTAAATATACCTGAATCGGGCCCTTTATCCCATCTTATGCTAGTATGTCTAGCTATTCTATTTCCTTCCTTTTTATGTTCAATAAAATAGTTTACAATACTATCTTTCAAAAACCGAATCAATCCATCAATGTGTCCTTTTTTATATGTAGTCTTTTCGTAGCATTGCCAATCATTTACAGTAAAATCTTCCCATACTCCATAAAGGATATTTCTTTTATAAGCACCAGTAACACGAACTTCCCCTGTAGAATCATATCCCTTATAACCCCCATCAAGCTTCCAATTTTTGACAGTAATTTCATCTTTAATTTTTCCGTTTGAGTAATATATTTTATTCAAACCATTATGTAAGGAAGTCATATTATAATTTTTCAAACGATTGTAACGA
>JANYCO010000352.1 GCA_025360235.1 Cytophagales bacterium | reverse complement strand
TTTGACTTCAATTTTGCGAGTCTCGAGATAAAAGGAAGAAATTCTCAGGGGAATATTCTGACTAAATATCCAATCAAAAAAATAACCGTAAAATCAGCGGGAGTTTCAACCCTTGGTGGTGTGAAGATAAGTTACGACGAGGCTACAGGCCGTTTGAATACTGAGCGTAAAGGCAAATACCTTGGCAACTTTAAAAACGATGATCTTATATTAGCCTGCTATACTAATGGTACCTACGAGTTGACCAATATTGAGATGACAAATCGTTATGATGCGCCAAATTTACTATTGATCGAAAAATTTGATCCAGAAAAAACAATTTCTGCTGTCTACCTTGATGGAGATTCTAAATCGTATTTTGTAAAACGTTTCAAACTTGAAACGATTACGCTAGGTAAAAACTTCGGCTTCATTTCCGAGTCTGCCGGTTCGCGACTAGAGGTTGTGAGTACTCAGGATGAGCCTGAAATTGAAGTGACCTATGCAAAATCCAAGAACATTACCAAAACACAGGAACTAATAAGCCTGGATGAATTTATAGAAGTACGTGGCTGGAAAGCGGTAGGAAATAAACTCTCTGTGAATAAGATCAATTCTATTAAATTAATAGGAGGGAAGGATGATGATGACCCGGAGGGGTATGAGCCAGGGACTACCTTAGAACTGAAGTTCTAAGGTCAATTACGAATTAAAATCTAATTTTAAGTATTTAATATATTTATAATCAATAAACTATGAATATATTAAATACAAATTTGCAACAAAAAATCACAGATAGCGAGTATAGTTGTCCACACCATATACGAAGCAAATCATTACAAACTCTCAACATATAATGTATGTTGTATCTAAAAGCAATCAGCAAAAATACCTATTATTTCTTATTAAATCCTTTGAAAAAATCATCGAGAGAAATATCGAGAGATTCGCAAAGTTTATAAAGAGAATAGACTGTTAAATGTTTTTGGCCTTTTTCCAATTTCCATAAAGCTTGTCTGTCAAAATCACCTCTCAAACCAAGCTCATTTAAAGATAGCCCTTTTTCCTCCCGCACCTTTTTGAGGTATAAGCCTAATTTCTTCACAAAAGCGTCTTTGTTGAGTGCCATATACATTGGCAATCACTAAATTTTCAAATAAAATTAAGTAGTACGAACATACTGCTTAATCGATATTTTTTATATATTTGCAGTAGTATGATTATACCACATTAAAAATCAACTACAATTGAACTATATCAAAAGAACCTTTTATTAATCAATTATATATAGAGTGAAATCTGCAAAAAGATAATATAGTATATTTTAAAATCGGCATTGCTTATATAATTGTGGTAAGGATTGTTATAACCCTGAAAATAAGATATAAACAAAAGTGGAAAAATAAATTTAAAGAAAAGATTGAATAAATAAAATCATAAATATAGCTTTGAATAATTCGGTGATAGCACATTTTAAACTCCCCGACTCATTTTTAACCATAACTTTTTTAAACCTCATACCTGGGAGCATTGGTACTCTCTTGATTAGATTGAAAGTTGCAAGGCGCAGTTGCGGCTTATTGATATATTGCGTTGCTTGAACAAGCAATGTGAATGTGTATTACCCCAGAATCAAAATCGTAAATAGTTCGATATAATGAAGGCATAACTATGTCTAAAAATATTGATTAAAAAATTAAAAGTAAAATTTTAAACAAAAAAGTGTAACGAAAGTCAGTTTATCAAGTCCAATAAAGTAACCACAAAATTTGATAAGCCTATAAACAATAAAAGTATAACATGAACATAAGGATAACTGTTAAAATGAAAAATAAACTCCATTTAAATCGAGGGCTACAAACATTTTTGTATGTTTTCGCGTTTTTAGTGCTCTTTTCTACAAAAGGAATTGCTCAAACTGTTAACTGTAATGGTTATAATCCTTGGGTAGCCACTCAAGTTTATAACAACGAGACAGTATTTTTGAATGGAGTTCTTTATCATTCGCAATGGTACAATGTAAATGCTAATCCTGCTACAAATACTGGGAATGGTTTACCTTGGCAATTAATTG
>JANYCO010000343.1 GCA_025360235.1 Cytophagales bacterium | reverse complement strand
ATTATTTATGCTGTATTTCATACCAGTCAGAACCCAAATAAAAAATATCGAAAATAAGCTGAATTATATGACCATGCTTAGTCACCGTCAACTCTTTCTTAATTCAGTAGCACAAACTTCCGATAGCCCTTTAATGCTGGAGATTGAGAAAGCCGAGGGTATTTACCTTTACGGTTCAAAAGGAGAGAAGTATGTCGATTTAATTTCAGGTATAGCCGTTAGTAATATAGGACATCGTCATCCCAAAGTAATCGAAGCAATCAAAGATCAGTTGGATAAGTATATGCACCTTATGGTTTATGGTGAATATATCCAATCACCACAAGTCTTGCTGGCGGAAAAATTAAAATCCACTTTACCAAAACAATTGGATAGCGTTTATTTTGTAAACTCAGGAGCTGAAGCTACAGAAGGTGCATTAAAATTGGTAAAACGTTATACAGGAAGGGCAGAAATAATTTCCTGTAAAAATGCCTACCATGGATCTACGAACGGCGCGCTCTCTGTGATGGGGGATGAATATTTTAAACAAGCTTACCGTCCATTACTTCCAGGGATTCGTCATATTCAATTTAATAGTGAAGAGGAATTGAACGAAATTTCTTCCAGTACCGCTGCTGTCATTATAGAAACTATACAGGGTGAAGCAGGGATTCGTGTTCCTTCTGAAAATTATTTAAAAGCATTACGGAAGAAATGCACAGAGACCGGAACTTTACTTATTTTGGACGAGATTCAAACTGGTTTTGGACGTACAGGAAAATTCTGGGCCTTCGAACATTTCGGAATCGAACCAGATGTTCTCCTTACTTCTAAAGGCATGGGAGGCGGAATGCCGATTGGCGCTTTCATAGCTCCGAAAGAAATTATGAAGGTATTGACCAATGATCCGGTACTGGGCCATATCACTACGTTTGGTGGGCACCCTGTTTGTTGTGCAGCTTCTTTGGCTACAGTAAATGTAATTCTAGAAGAAAAGTTAATGGAAGGGATTGGGGAGAAGGAAAAGCTTTTCCATAGTTTATTAAAACATCCTAAGATAAAAGAAGTAAGAAGTAAAGGACTTTTGCTGGCTGTTGAGTTTGAATCGTATGAAGTATTGAAGCCAATCATTGACAAAGCAATTGAGAAAGGAGTGATTACCGACTGGTTTTTATTTTGCAATAATTCTATGAGAATTGCTCCGCCGCTCATTATTACGGAAGAGCAGATCAGGGAAGTTTGTGCTACGATTTTAGATTCAATTACGAATTAAAAATTACAAATTACGAAAATGGTAACGCTCATTCTTTTATTTCTAATTTATTTACCTTAGTTTCAGTAAGCCGGAAATTTTCGAAGGACTTATCCCCCAAATATTTTTGCCATTTTTCAAGTAACGGTTTTTCTAATGCAAATTCGCGGTATTCATCAGGACTCATAATAGGGATACCTTTTACGATCGGATAAAGATGATTGCATTTATTACAAAATAGAAATCCTTCCAGAATATTTTCGTTAACGTCTTTTGTGATGGTAGTTAAAGTAAGGTCTTCTTTATCAAAGGGACAGCAGAGTTTATTTATAGTTTCAATTTTCATACTTTATTTGTGTTTAATTTTTTCTTATATTTTCTTATTGCTTCATTTGGATTTTCAGAACTCATGATTCCGGATACTACGGCAATGCCTTCGTATGCTAATTCATTCAGTTTATCTATATTTTCAGGTTTAATGCCTCCGGCTAAGAATATTGGCAAAGAAGAAATTTTATTAGCTTCACGAATGGTATCAAAATTTACTAATTCACAGCTGTTGCTGGTGGTTGATGGGAATAGGGAACAGAATGAAATATAATCTAATTCGTTTGCGGATGCCCATTTTACAATAGAGAGATCATTTGTACAAGTAATTCCGCAAAGAAAATTTCTATTTATAGTTCCTTTTATTTCTGAATAATTTTCTGGCACCTCGTCAAAATGTACGCCGTCTAATGAAGAAGTATTGAGAAATTCCCATTTGTTATTAATTAAAACAGGAACATTTTTTGGATGACATAGTGAGCATATTTTTCGAATGAGTTCAAGACTT
>JANYCO010000335.1 GCA_025360235.1 Cytophagales bacterium | reverse complement strand
AATTCGTAATTTTTAATTCGTAATGTACACTGGTGTTAACAACGTTTAAAATACTCCATAATATACTGGTTTTTATATAATTACACTACCCTTTGCAGTACCTTTGTCTTCCGATGGAAGTATATTTTTTACTATACATTTGTTGCGGATTTGTTGCGCAACCAAATCAAAATGTAATAGTCATTCTTCACTTAAAAAGAGAAACAAATATGAGCATAAATATTCGATTTCGCAAGACATCAAAGGGATTATTCAATAGTTATATCGACATCTATAGCAAGGGACAAAGACAATATTTCTATCCCGATATAATCGTTACCGATGATTACTCCCAGCCCCTTAAAGACCGTCAGGGAAATACTAAAAAAGACGCTTCAGGGAAACCGATCTATCCGAAAGTAAAACCCGAAGACAAGGAAAAAATGAAAAGTCTTGAAAGACTCAAACTGGAAAAAGAAGTAGACCTTGCCAACAACCGATTAGGATTTGGTAAATCAGGCAAGAAAGTTTTTCTGCACGAACATTTCAACAGAATTGCTAAGGAGAAACCAAAAACAAAACTGTACAGCCAACTGGCCAAACGGCTGGAAGAATATATTGGCAACCATTTTGCCTTGCAGGAATTTGATGAATACAGAATCAAAGGATTTTTCAGTTTCATGCGTAAAAGAGGTTGTAAGGAAAGCTCCATACAAACTTTCTATTACATGCTGATTGCAGGACTACAAATAGCCGTCCGTGAAAAGATCATCGCTGTTAATCCAAAGGTATACCTGTCTAAAATGGATAAACCAAGCTGTGAAGAAACCAAACGGGCTTTCCTGACGCTGGAAGAATTGAAAAAACTAAAGGCTACTCCCTTTCCTCATCGTAACAAACAGGCAGGAGAAGCTTTTCTTTTTGCCTGCCTGACAGGGTTAAGAATAAGTGATTTGACAGAACGGAAACACTCTGAAATCATAGAGGGTGTTTTGGGTTACCGTCAGAAGAAAAGCAGCCGTGAGTTTCATTACCTGCCCCTCAACAAACAGGCGCAGGAAATTGTCGAAAGACAACCAAGGCAAGAAGCCAGTGACCGTATTTTCTGGAAACTTCCTAATAATCCGAGTTACTTCAATGCTTATTTTCAGAAATGGGCAGATGATGCCAAAATAGACAAACACGTTACCTGGCACGTAGCCCGTCATACCCATGCTACAATACTCCTTACCTTGGGAACAGACGTGTACACGGTTTCCAAGATTCTTGGACATTCCAGCATCAACATAACTCAACGCTATGCGAAAGTAATCACCAAGGTCAAGCGGGAAGCCGTTGACAGGATTCCTGATCTGGAAGAGATAACCAATCTTACTGAAGCTGTTTAGAATTAGGACAAAGCGTATCTTATTGAGCATTCACATAAAAAAACCGAGAACTACAAATAGGCATCTGTAAGTTCTCGGCAGTGATAGCAAACTATCAGTGAATCCCGTTACAATATTCAACCATTTCTTTTTATTTACAAGTATCCATCCATCCGAAAGACCCTAACACATCGTTTTTGGTACAAAAAAAAACGAGCGGTACAAATAATAAATCAACTATTTGATTGTTATGTAGTTATATTTTGGTATAAAATTTGTTTCTTTATTTGTTGTTTTATAATAACAAATAAAATATATTATCGTTTGAGTGGTACTATTAACATGAAGAAGAAAAAAATAACAATAAAACCGTTCCTCAACACCTACCTTGATCCGGTAGGCACGGAATCCTTTGGAAAAAAGGAAAGAGATATTTATGCCCTTTATTACAAAATCACTTATGACCGAAGGAATACCCAGCTTAAAAGCTATTATACTACCACTGGTTACTGGAGTCTTGAAGATTCTATTGCCCAGCAAATAATACCCTTTGAAGTAAAAATTTTAACTAAAATCATAAACTATGAAACCTCCTTAACTCCTGATCGTGACTATCCATTGTCCGGCCTTAAACTAAAGTACGAGACGTATATCGAGTCGGTGGAGTACACCCTGGATAAATTCCTTAGAACTAAACTATGGAAAGCAGCACAAAGAACCAACCATCCCTATCATCTGGCATTTAACTTCGATAATTATCTGGGTAGGATGAATGTATTTACCTTACTGGAAATCTGTGCTAAACTCTTTCCTGATTTTGACAAGTACATTGACAAAACGTTCCGGCAGGAACTGGAGTGTTTCAAACTCTACCACAAAATATTCGGAGATAAGCAGTTTGACTACAATTTTGCTACACTCATAGACTGGATGGATGGTACGCACCAACAAGCATTTGAAGAAGGGCTAAAAAAACTATTAAAAAACGATTCCGGATTGATTGCTCTAAATAAGGCTCTAGTACATAGGATTGTACTGGAGCGTTTAAAAAATGTAGTGCTGGAACCGTAGTTTTTTTGTTTAAAATGTTACTTTAAATATAATAATAAAGAAACAATTATACCTTGAACGTAAAGCTTATGAAACAAAGTCAACTAATTTTAAAATAAAGAGAACAAGAACCATGAAACAGAAAGAAATTAAAAGTTTAGTAAGTCTTTGTACCAGTACAAAGACAAGTATTCGCTTGCATAAAACCACTCACAGAGCATTTTTTCCTGATACCAGTTAGTCAATTTCTAATCCTTTTGACAAACAAAAAAAACATTCTTAATAAAAAAGTTTAAACAAAAACATTATGAGCGTCACGCTGAGATTAAGAAAAATGAGCCACAAAGGTTTTACTGCCTACTTCGATTTGTATCGGAAAGGACAACGCCGTTACGAATACCCCGAAGTGTACCTTCAGCAAGACTACTTGCACCCTTTGAAAGATCCTGATGGTTGTCTGCTGAAAGATTCAAGAGGAAACCCAAGGTATCCAAAACCAACAGAGCAAGATAAGCTTAAACTTGACCTGCTGGAAAAACTCCGTTTGCAAAGAGAACTGCAACTCAAAAACGAAGAATACGGTTTTGCCGATTCCAGAATTAAAAAAATAAATCTGATAGATTACGTAGCGGAAATATACCGAGAAAAGAAAAGTCAAAATTATTATAATCTTATTCAGCAATTGAAAAAAAGTATGGGGTTACAAGTTCCCTTTGGACAGGTGGATGAAAAGACAGTAAAGCAGTTTTTACATTACCTTAAAGAAGCGCACCTGAGCAGTAACACCCGATGTACCTATTTTGCTATTCTCTGCTCGGTCTTTAACGAAGCTATTCGGGATAAGATCATTACCCAGAACCCCTGTAAACTTATTCCAAGGCAGGACAGGCCTAAACATGAAGAAAGTAAACGCACCTTTCTTAATCTTGAAGAACTGACTAAACTGGCAGCTACTCCAATGCCCTGTCGCAACCATCAGGTTAAAGAAGCTTTTCTGTTCTGCTGCCTAACAGGACTTAGGATAAGCGATGTACTGAGCATCCGTTATTCGGATATAAGCGAAGGGGTATTGCAGTACCGTCAGAAAAAAAGTAAACAACAATTTCATTACCTGCCATTATCAAAACAGGCACAGCGTATTTTAGCAGGACTTGTCCCGGACCCTAAAAGAGAAGCTGTTTTCTGGGAACTAGTCAGAAAAATCACCCATAACCAGCGTTTGCATATTCTGGATCAATGGGCGAAGTCAGCAGGTATTACAAAAAAAGTCACCTGGCACGTGGGAAGGCATACCTGCGCCACGTTGCTCATTAGTTACGGAGAAGACATTTACACCGTAAGTAAATTATTAGGACATTCCAATGTAGCCATTACCGAGCGTTATGCCAAAATCATCAATACCAAAAAAGTAGAAGCTGTCAATAAGATCCCTGATATTTTCGGATAACAGCAATGAAATAAAAAAGTAAGAAGGAGTAAAAAAATAAAACAAAAAATAAACCAGAAGAGAAAAGGAGGAGAAGATGGAGAAAGTGGAGATTAGTAGTGTGAGTGTAGAAGAACTGGAAGTAAAAATGAAACAATGGATCAGAGAAGTATTAAAAGAGAGTGGAATGGGTCAGCCCGTTTCTTGTAAACCCATGAACGCAGAACAAACGGCAGCCTATCTGAATATGGCAGTAGGTACTTTGTACAAGAAAACAGCGAGTTGTGAGATTCCCCATATCAAAACAGGGAAACAGCTGCTATTTCATAAAACAGAGCTGGACGCATGGCTGGAAAGCAGGAAGAAACGACCTTCGACAAAAGTAATAGAAGAAAATCTGCAACGGTCTTTTATCCGACAGATCAGAGGGAAACAATAACGAGAGCAAAGAAGTTAAACATTGAAGGCAAAGCAATTGTAATAGTAGTAATTAATTAAAAAAAACAAAAGAAACGTATGCACAAAACAGGAACCGGCTCTAAGGAGCCAAAAACAGTAGACCAGCAACTCTGTGACAAGTGGCTGGACAAAGAAAACGAAAGCGGTCAAGCTCAAGAAACAAAACAAGAGAAGCCACAGGAAACAAAGAAAGTAAATCCATTAACCGAAAACGTTGCACAGAAAACACCAGCACTACTCAGGGAATCGGCTATTCTGAGTGGACTCGATGAGAACTACATTCCCAAAGATTTCATCTGCCAGAGTATGTACTGGGTGCAACAACATCCTTTGGAAACCATTCTGGGAGCACTCGTAATTGGCGGTATTGGCTACAAACTCTACCAGCATTTTACAAAAAAAGAAACTCCCCAAACAGAACAGGCGATGAAAAGCCGATTGTTCAGGGCAAGAAAAAAACGTTTGAGGGAACGCAGGCGGACCTTTATGGAAAAGGCGAACGATTTGTTTCATAGCGAAAACGACAAGGGTGAACGCACCTTCGAGCTTGGCAAAACGGTTACGGCACTTTCTGTTGCAGCCACAGGAGCGTTGGCTGGAGTAATTGCTTCTGAAAAGAGTTTACCGGTTACTTTACTCGGTGCTGCAACATTTGCAATAGCAGGATATGGCTTTAACAACCCTCTGGTGACTTTGGGGGCTATCGGAGTGGCAGTCGGAGCATTTGTTTCAGAACTCGTTGGTAAGAGCGTTAAAAAAAGTGTGGTGCTGGAGGGAATGGATTCCCAGATCCCAAACCCTGACAAAGAGACATCAGGTATTACTGAAGTAAAGCTACAGGAACGTGTCTCCGCCGAAGCGTTAGTAAGTGAACTAAACGCTATAGAGGAAGTTCAAAGAAATGAAAAGGAACATAAAGTGAAGAGCAAGGAGGACTTCTTAGCCTTTGACAGGATGATGAAGGAGCTTCAACAAGAGGAGTTGTCAGAGTTAGTGTAGGGTAAAAACCTAAGAAGTTATTTCGCCACTCATTTTTATGAGTGTACTATAGTTGTAGATTTTAAAAACAGGTAGTTTGCCTGACAGGAAGAATATTGCCTGAAAAGAAAGAATACTAAAAAAGGCTTAAAAATTCCTCCACTAGGTATCTGGGGATTACTATGTCTGGTTTATTTCTCTAATAAAAATAAAAATTACCAGACACGAAAAAATGGAGATTATGCTGATGGTAGGCCAAAAGCAGAGCGTATTTTAAGCTCCTTTTTTTGACTATTTTACTCTTAAAGACTACTTAAAATCAAAAAAAGCAACCACAAATTCAGCATAATCGACCTTTGAATTTAAATTTTGAATAGATAAATTCCTGTAAGAACACTGTAAGACCAGGGCTTACGTTGTATGAATACAAAAATACCAATGAAAATGACAAGACGCAGTCATCGTATCCACAAAAACAATCAGCAGGAAATACTTGACCGATTGCAACAATTACAAGAGCAACTGGATGAAATAAAAAAATACGTACTTCAAAATGATTCTAAACCAGTAAGCAAAACAAGAAGAAAGACCAGAATGCTTACTCCTGATGATTACCAAACCTTCTTTAGCTGGCAGGAAAAAATTGTTTTTATTCTGAAGTACCGAAACAGACCCCTGCTGTCCTATGAAATAGTCTCCTTTATGAACGATTTTGATACTGTATTTCAATACAAATGGACAGAACTCGATAAAGTAAAAATACTTTCAACACATATAACCCGTGCGGTAAAAATGAGGGATAATAACCCGATTTAAACAAGCTGGTGTAAGGGGGTATTATTATTCATTGCCTGACCTAATAAAAAGTTAGTTACACTTGTGCAAATCTTTTAAAAAAAATCGGGGCAAAAGAGATTAAAATAGACGGAGGACAACACCCTAAAGCGTTAATCCTCCTATGTAAAA
>JANYCO010000333.1 GCA_025360235.1 Cytophagales bacterium | reverse complement strand
AAATAACTCATAATTAAAAATTCATAACTTAAAATTAAAAAATAACGATGTTAAATTTAGTATACCTTATTCCTCTTCTGCCTTTAATTGGCTTTGCTATTATTGGTTTGGGAAATAATAAATTACCCAAATTTTTAGTGGGATTGATTGGCTGCGGAACAATCTTCGGTTCTTTTCTGATAGTAGTAAGTCTTTTGATGGGTGTGTTGGATGGTTCTATCACATCAACTACTATTCCTTATTTCGATTGGATTAATGCAGGTAGTTTAAATCTTTCAATGTCTTTCCTTATTGATCCGCTTTCTGTAATGATGATGACCATCATCACTGGAGTTGGTTTCCTTATTCACGTTTACTCTACCGGCTACATGAGCCATGACGAAGGCTTTGCGCGTTATTTCTCTTATCTGAATCTTTTCGTTTTCTCCATGCTTCTTTTAGTAATGGGATCAAATTATATTGTAATGTTTGCAGGTTGGGAAGGTGTTGGCCTTTGTTCTTATTTACTTATAGGTTTTTGGTTTAAGAAAGATGCATACAACGACGCTGCAAAGAAAGCCTTTATCATGAACCGTATCGGTGACCTTGGTTTCTTATTGGGTATGCTATTAATCTTTTATAAAGTAGGAAGCCTTAATTATGCTGATGTGTTTGCTCAGGCTCCTAAAATTTTAGAATCCAACTCCGAAATAATAATAGCCATCACACTTTTATTATTTGTAGGCGCAATGGGCAAGAGTGCTCAGATCCCACTTTACACCTGGCTTCCGGACGCAATGGCAGGACCTACTCCTGTTTCTGCATTGATACACGCTGCAACAATGGTTACCGCCGGTATCTATATGGTAGTTCGTTCCAACGTATTGTATAGTATGGCTCCTGCTACACTAAATATAATTATGATTGTAGGTATCGCTACTGCACTATTTGCGGCTACAATAGGACTCGTTCAGAACGATATTAAAAAAGTATTGGCCTACTCTACCGTGAGTCAACTTGGTTATATGTTCTTTGCATTAGGCCTTGGCGCTTATTCAACAGGTATGTTTCATGTTACGACACACGCTTTCTTCAAAGCATTATTATTCCTTGGCGCAGGAAGCGTAATCCATGCCATGAGCGGCGAACAAGACATCAGAAGCATGGGTGGTCTTGCTAAAAAATTACCAATCACCTTCTTCACATTCCTGATAGCTACTTTAGCAATCGCTGGTATTCCACCGTTTGCTGGATTCTTTTCTAAAGATGAAATACTAGCACACGCTTACGAGAAAAGTCCTTTACTTTGGGGACTAGGTGTAGCAGGTGCTTTGATGACTACCTTCTATATGTTCCGTCTTCTATTTCTTACCTTCCTTGGCCAGTTCCGTGGTACCGAAGATCAGAAACACCATTTACATGAATCTCCATTATCAATGACCATTCCTTTAATGATCCTAGCTGTACTTTCCGTTTTCGGCGGGTTTATTGGAATACCAGAAGTATTAGGAGGAACAAACAAACTAGCTTCTTATTTATCACCTATCATTATCAGTGTGGGTGAAAAAGAAGTGCATGCCCTCTCTCACTCCACTGAATATATGCTTATGGGAATCTCTACAGCCTTGGTAGCCTTGACGATTGTTGTCGCTTATGTCATTTATGTTTCTAAAAAAACAGTTCCACTGGCAGAAGGCAAAGAAGCAGGATTACAAAAAGTACTTTACAACAAATATTATATCGATGAGATCTACGATGCCTTAGTGGTAAAACCATTAAAAGCAACTTCAGACCTCTTCGGAAAATTAATCGACAACACCATTATCGATGGCCTGGTAAACGGCGTAGGCAAAGGCGTAGAATCCTTAAGTGGAGTCTTGCGTTTCACCCAAAGTGGGAGCATCAGCACTTACCTGTTTGCAATGGTAATGGGTATAATTTTAATTCTGGTAATAAATTTAATGAAGTGATGCCAGATTCTAGATGCTAGATTCTGGATAGGGATAATAATTTTATCTTAAATCTAGCATCTGACATCTAATATCTAGCATCTGACATCTAAAACATAAAACATTAATAATAACAAAATGAACTTAACAAGTACCTTAATTTTTCTTCCCTTAGTAGCAGGACTTATTGCTTTTCTGATTAACAACAAAGCAGTAAAGTACCTTGCATTAGTGGCGGCTGTAGTAGAGCTTGGCGGTGGACTTTGTGCTTACCATCTTTCTAAACTTAACGCTGATGTTCAATTTATGGTGAATATCCCCTGGATCGAAACGCTTGGTATTAATTATTATGTAGGAATGGACGGTATTAGTTTAGTGCTTGTGCTCCTTACTTCATTCCTTGTTCCGTTGATCATTTTATCTTCTTTCAATACCGAATACGAAAAACCAAATATTTTCTACGGCTTGATTCTTATTATGCAATCGGCACTAGTAGGCGTGTTTGTGGCAAGAGACGCCTTCTTGTTTTATATCTTTTGGGAACTTGCCCTTATACCAATCTACTTCATCTGCCTGCTTTGGGGCGGAGAAAATAAAGGCAAAGTTACGTTCAAATTTTTCCTTTACACGTTGGTTGGTTCGTTGATTATGCTTTTAGGCATTATCTTCTTATATCTAAAAACAGGTTCATTCGCTTACGAAGATTTCTTAGCGGCTGGTCTTACTGGCGCAGAACAAACTTTCGTCTTCTGGACATTCTTCATGGCCTTTGCTATCAAGATGCCGATCTTCCCATTACACACCTGGCAACCGAACACCTATACCATCGCGCCTACGCAAGGTACGATGCTGCTTTCCGGTATCATGTTAAAAATGGGAATCTATGGTGTGATTCGCTGGATGGTGCCAGTGGTACCTGCCGCTATGATTCAATGGGGGCCGATTGCTGTGGGACTTTCTGTGGTGGGCATTGTTTATGCTTCTATCATTGCCATTATGCAAAAAGACTTTAAGAAATTGATTGCTTACTCTTCAATTGCTCACGTAGGGTTAATTTCTGCTGGTGTGTTCTCAAGAACAGTAGAAGGACTTCAGGGAAGCATGATTCAAATGCTTTCTCACGGATTTTGTGTAGTGGGCTTATTCTTTATCATCGACATTATCTTCATTGAAAGATACACAACAAAAAATAAATAAA
>JANYCO010000330.1 GCA_025360235.1 Cytophagales bacterium | reverse complement strand
CTTAGAGAGGTTACCGTTTTTAGTTATGGATTAACGATCCCTTCAATGGCTGAGTTTGTAATCAAAAAAGAGGATGGAACCTATACAGAAGATTTTGTTGGCTTGTTGAAGGAATATTATTTGAATCTGTAATGTTTTGTAGAGACGCATTATAATTCGTCTAGGTTAATAGCGGAGACGCATTATAATGTGTCTAGGTTAAATGTAGAGACGCATTGTAATGCGTCTCTACATTTCCTCCAACAATTCCATGATCGGTTCAAAATAGGCGTCTGACCAGCCTTCTACAATATTTTCATAGGCTTCGTCTGGTATATTGGTCTGACGTACTTCTACAGAAGTGTTTCCTTTGTCGTCGTGTAATTTAATAGTTACGATAGACTGTTCTTCTTGTTCTCCAAAATACCATTGTTGAACGATCTTTTTTTCTTTTTCTATTTCAAGATTTTTACCTGAAATATTTCCATCGTACAAAGAAAATTCCGTTCCCACCTGATCGTCCATTATTACATCGTCTCCGGTCCAGAGTTCAATCACATTGGGGTTTACAAGAGCATTGTATACATCTTGTACAGAGGCCTGTATTTTGAAATATTTTTTAAATTCTTTCATGGGTATTGATTTGATAATTTGGTAATTTGATAATTTGATGATGTAATTTTAGAAAAGAAAAGCTTCGTTTTTACGGAAGCTTTTCTTTTCTAAAATTTTAATAATAATTATCAAATTATTTATTTCTTCAACGCTACTTTTAAATTTTCATCAATAGCAGCAAGGAATTCCTCGGTATATAAATAATGATCACCGTGATTTACTTTGTTGCCATGAACACAAACAGCAAGGTCTTTAGTCATTTTGCCGCTTTCAACAGTAGCTACACAAACTTTTTCAAGTGTCTGACAGAAATTTACTAATTCAGCATTGCCATCTAATTTACCTCTGAATTCAAGACCTCTCGTCCATGCAAAGATAGAAGCGATTGGGTTTGTGGAAGTAGGTTTGCCAGCCTGGTGATCTCTGAAGTGACGAGTAACAGTACCGTGTGCTGCTTCCGCTTCCATTGTTTTTCCGTCTGGAGTTACCAATACAGAAGTCATCAATCCCAGAGAACCGAATCCTTGTGCTACAGAGTCAGACTGAACGTCACCATCATAGTTCTTACATGCCCAAACAAAACTTCCGTTCCATTTTAAAGCGGAAGCCACCATGTCGTCAATTAGTCTGTGTTCGTAAACTATTTTTTTAGCTTCGAATTTACTTTTGTATTCTGCAACATAAATTTCTTCAAAGATATCTTTAAAGCGACCATCGTATTTTTTAAGGATCGTATTTTTAGTAGATAAATATAAAGGCCAGCCTTTAGTTAAGGCAATATTGAAGCATGAGTGTGCAAATCCTTTTATAGACTCATCAATGTTGTACATACCCATGGCCACACCAGGACCGTTGAATTTGTATACTTCGTGCTCAATTACTTTTCCATCTTCACCTTCAAATTTGATAGTCAATTTTCCTTTACCAGGAACTACGAAATCAGTTGCTTTGTACTGATCACCGAAAGCGTGACGTCCTACAACGATAGGTGTTGTCCAGTTTGGAACCAGTCTTGGTACATTTTGACAAACGATCGGCTCACGGAAAACAGTACCATCCAGGATATTTCTGATCGTTCCGTTTGGTGATTTCCACATTTGTTTAAGTTTGAATTCTTTTACACGAGCTTCATCAGGAGTGATGGTAGCGCATTTGATTCCAACATTATATTTTTTTATAGCTTCAGCAGCATCTACAGTCACCTGATCGTTAGTAGCGTCACGATGCTCCATTCCTAAGTCGTAGTATTTGATATCCACATCCAAATAGGGAAGGATCAATTTGTCTTTAATAAATTTCCAGATGATCCTTGTCATCTCATCTCCATCCAGTTCTACTACAGGATTAGCTACTTTTATTTTGCTCATTTAGTTAGAAAATTTAATCGTTATTACTTTAAAATTCTGCTTTTTATTAAAGCGGAACCAATATTACTCATAAGTCGCTTAATAGTCAAAGGAATTTTACAAACTTATAGCCTTAGCCTTAAAAAGTTATATAAAATGTTGATTTTTATACGTAAGCAAGGCCTAATAACCGAATAAATCCTCAATTTTCATCTCCGTTACCTTACCGTATTTCTCAAGTTTTTTCAGGTCTATCTTGTCCTTTGAACCAACAATCAGGATGGCTTTTGGTTTGTCTTTAATATACTTCTCCTGAAATTCTTTGATATTTTCAAATTTAAAATTCTTTACATGATCATAAATATCTTTCCGGATATCATAATTCAGTCCGAGTTTTTGCAAAGATTCGTAAGTTAATAATACGCTGGCTTTGGTGATTCTGGTAGTACTGATGCTCTCAATCAACGATTGCTTAGAAGTTTCAAAGAGCACTTCTGATTTAGGCATTTTATCAAGTAGTTCACTCATGCCGTCAATGGCTTCTATAATCTTATCTGCTTGCGTGCCTATATAAGAAGAGATGTAGTTAGGATCTTCTTTGCGTGAAGCGGTTTCATATTTCGAACGAACTGAATAGGCCAAAGCCCTTGATTCACGCATCTCCTGGAAGACAAGCGAACCCATGCTTCCACCAAAATATTCGTTAAAAAGAGCTACTATAGGAATAATTGTTTTATCATAGTTGATTGACTTGCTCAGGAAAATAACTTCCGCCTGCACCATGTCATAGTTTACAAAGTAAACTTGTGTTTCAGTAATTTCTTTGGGAATGAATTTCTTCCCTTCTTTCAAGAATATGAATTCACCCGGTTTGCGGTGAATAGCGGATAAAGTAGAAATTAAAATTTCCTTTTTAGTTGGGCCATAGTAAAGCGCTTTATGCTCATACTTCTTAAGCGATTTTATTAAATCGGTTAACTCGGTAGAAGTAGTTGATTTTAATTTATCTTCAGGAATAAAATATTTGAATGGATTCTCCGGGCCATATTTGACATGGTTTCCAAGCCCACTTCTTAAGATAATTCCTTTGTTTAATTTATTGTCACTCCTTTGTTTTAAAATATCTGCTACAAGATTTTTAAGCGCTTCGTCGTCTGCTTTTGGATCTTGTAAAAGACTCTCCAGTAATTTTAACGCACTGTCAAAATTCTCATTCAATCCACCAAGAGAAACGGTGATCATTTCTCCGGCTGCAGAAACGGAATAATTGCAACCAAGTTTAAAGAATTCTTTTTTCAATTCTTCCGCGGATAATTTGGAAGTGCCAAGGTAATCTAAATAGCGGGCCGCAAAGCCATACTTAGGATCAATATAACCTTTGCTTTCCCAGATAAATGAAAGACTGAATAATCCGTTTTCTGTGTTTTGTTTGTACAATACACTCGGGTTGTTTTTAAAACTTGTAATACTCATGTCCTTCGCAAAGTCAACAAATACAGGCTGTATGGAGGATGAGTTTTTTGCTATCAGTTGAGTGTAAAAAGCAGATTGTTTATCACGGTTTAATTCTACCGCTGAAATTTTTGGTTTCGGAACTTTCTGAATGGTGGTGTCTACTCCTTTGCGTTTATAAATCACAACATAATTGTTGGAGAAATTTTCTTTAGCAAATTTTATAATATCCGCTTTTTTAAGACTTTTAAGAATGTCCATTTCCATCAGGTACTGGTTCCAGCTTCTTCCTGAAATAAATGTTTCAACAAAAGCGTCTGCTCGTGAACTATTGCTTTCGTATTCCTGCATCTTAGTCGTCTTATAGTCGTTAATCACCGCTGGGATTAACCAGTCTTCAAATTTTCCTTGTTTAATGGAATCAAGTTGACTAAGCAGTAGCCCTGAAACTTCTTCTAGTTTCTGCCCTTCTCTGGGTTTGCCACCAAGCACAAAACCAGCATAATCGTTGAATGACATGTCGTAAGAATAGCCACCAATTAATTTTTGCTGTTGGTTTAGATTAAGGTCAATAAGCCCTGCCTGACCATTGGTGAGCAGCATAGCAATCATTTTAATATAATAAGGATCAAGAGAGGTGGTTTTTCCGGGAGCAGCTTTTATACCATTCACACGGAAAGCCACAGATACACTTTCTGCATCCGGACCGTATACATTTTTGACAATCGGAGCAGCGATTGGATTTTCTTTTCCTGGGGTATATTCAGGTATCGTTCCGGTTTTCATCTTGCTGAAATATTTATCGATCAAAGCAATTGTTTTGTCATAATCAAGATCACCACTCATACAAATTCCTATGTTATTGGCTACATAGTAGGTGTTGAAGTATTTTTTAATTTCAGTAATGGAAGGGTTTTTTAAATGTTCCACAGTACCAATGGTAGTCTGGGTTCCATAAGTATTGTTTTGAAAAAGAGAACTCATTAAAATCTCCCATACCTTTCTGCTGTCCTGATCAAGTCCTTTGTTTTTTTCTTCGTAAACGGCTTCAAGTTCTGTATGAAATAATCTTGGCACCACTTCTCCAAAACGTTCTGCTTCTATCTCTGCCCATTTTTCTATCTGATTGGAAGGGATGTCGTTTACATAAACAGTTTGTTCTAAAAAAGTATAAGCATTGGTTCCATCTGCGCCAATAGTGCTTAACAGTTTGTCGTATTCGTTGGCAATAGAATAGCTTGAAGCAATAATGGAAACGCTGTCAATTTTTTTGTAAATTTTTTCTCTTTGAATTGGGTCAGTTGTGCCTCTGTATTTTTCATAGAGTTGTTCTATGTTTTCCAGAAGTGGTTTTTCCTTTCCCCAGTCTTGTGTACCGATCTTTGACGTTCCTTTAAAAAGAATATGTTCCAGATAGTGGGCTAGTCCAGTGGCCTTTGAAGGATCATTTTTGCTACCTGCACGAACAGCAATGTAGGTTTGAATTCTTGGAGCATTTTTATACGAAGAAAGATAAACGGTAAGTCCATTTTTCAATGTGTAAATACGAGCTCCCAGCGGGTCGTTGACATAGGATTTGTAAGGGATGCTATTGGTATTACCTTCCTGTAGTTTAAACTTGTCTGCTACCTGCCCGAAAGCACTGGAGACTACAAAGGCGATAAGGAGAGGAAGAATTGGTTTGATTAATTTTTTCATGCGAAATTGAAAATTATGAATTTTGAATGTTAAGTTATTTAGTCTTTATGTTTAATGGATTATTACTATTTCTTTGGTTTGATTTTTTTAATGACCTTGTTTTCTGATAAAACTGTTTTTGCATTTAATTTGGTTACTACTTTTTTACCTGTTTTCGCTTCCAGTTCTTTTAAAGCAACTTTCGCTACATTTCCTCCTTGTTTTGCTACTTTTTTACTTTCTTCAAAGTCTTTAGGATTTACAGCCTGAGAAATATCTTTAGTGGAAGCTTCTGCTAGCATATTCAATATGAGTTCAGTATTCGTCATATTGTCTCGAAGGTTTTCTTTTTTTAAACCTTTTAAAATTTTATACTCTTTCGTGGTTTTTCCTGCCCAGGCTTTTGTAATGATATCGGTTAGTGTTGCAAATTGTTGTCCCTCTTTTAATCCTCTTTTTTTCCACTCATCTGTTAATTCTTTGCGTATTTCAATGCTTTTTAAACGTTGATTAATCCAGTTTTCCGAATATCCTAATAGTAAGTATTGTTCTAACGCCCTATCGATTGTCAGCTCAGGATCCTGCATTTCGTCTAAACGCTCAGAAGCAATTTGAGCCAACCAAAGTTTAAATGGCTCAGCCTTTGGAGATGGAATGGATTGGATAAGCCTGATGAGTTGTTCTGTGTCAGCAACATCAGTTTTATAAAATTTTCCATCGGCGGCTTGCATTTTCAGTTGTCCGATAAAATCGGACAACTGACTGCCTTCCTTTTTTAACTTGCGCTTTAAGTCACTCCAATATTTTCGTGGTCTGTCACTATTGGTTAATACTTCAATGACATCGATAATAGAAATATACCATTTTTCTTGTTCAGCATCCCAAAGAGTCCTTACTTTTTTGTCTTCAAATAGTTGTATGGAATTTTGTTGCTTCACTGTTTTTTTTTAAATCTATTTGCTTAGAACGGGTAAATTTAAATGATATCGTTTTCTTGTGATAATTTTTTTAATTAAAAATTCATAACTCAACATTCAAAACTTTTTTCCTTCTTCAATTTAAAATTAAAAATTCAACATTCAAAATTTAGTCCTAATAGTCCATATCCAGCCCTAATCTTTTCTTCAGATCCGCTACAATTGGATATTTCTCAATCATATGTTGAAGCTTTTCTGATTGTGAATAAGGCTTACGTTCCGAAGGTTTGTCGGTAACAGAAGTTTCCAGCATAATAAGAGAATTGCTTAAGCTTCTTCTTAGAAACTCAAGCAGGTCTGGTTTGAATGAATTTAACTGGTCTACCTGTACAAAATTGTCCAGATGAAATTTTATGGTAAAGTCTTCTGTTAATTTTAATTCTCGGTTGGCAAGGATTATATATTCGCTCGATTTTCCTTCTGCTTTTATTTTTTCTGCAAATTGAATCCAGTAGGATTGGAGCTCTTCAAGCGTAAAGGGCTTATTCATCCTGGTGCTAGTTTCAACAACAGTCTTTATTTCTGATGTAGTATTTTGTACTGGGTTTTTTAAAGAGTTAAGTGAAGGAAGTTTGATTCCCGTTGTTTTTATTTCCGTCTTTTCAAGTTTTGGAATAACGGAAGTTGTACTTTGATTATTGGTAGGAGGAAGGGTAGAAATGATTTTTAGTGACCCATTATTAGAATTTGGAATTTGTTCTTTGGGATTTACGTTTTCCTTATCGGAATTTTCCGAAGAACTTAGGCTGTTACTTTTTTTTTTACCTCTCCAGAGGTGATGGCTTGCGCCAATTCTATTGCTTCTGTAAGGTATGCTATTTTCATCAAAGCTAGTTCTACCAATAAACGAGGATTCTTACTCGTTTTGTAATGCAGGTCAGCCTGACTGATGATATTTAAGCCAGACATCAGAAACCCTAGTGGAATTTCAGCAGCCTGAGTTTGGTATTTTTTCTGTACGTCTTCCGCTACTTCCATAAGTTTTACGGTAGCAGCATCTTTACTTACAAGCAGATTGCGGAAGTGTTCTCCAAGTCCTACTATAAAATTATGCCCGTCAAATCCCTGTCGAAGAATCTCGTCAAAAGTAAGTAGCACATTTGATTGATCTTTTTTGTATAACAAATCTGACATTTTGAAATAAT
>JANYCO010000278.1 GCA_025360235.1 Cytophagales bacterium | reverse complement strand
AGACACTTTATCCAACAATACTTTTGGTGTATCTTCCGTGCCTTCTAATTGTATGATTTGCATAATTATAAGATTTTAAAATTATTCGAGTTCTTTACTAATTTTTGTTTTAAAGGAGAAAAAGGAATACTCATCGTTTACTTTTTCGAAATCAAAATCCAATTTCTGTCCGGATTTTCTGGCAATATCTACAAAGCCCAGCCCAGCCCCTCCTTTATCTGAAATTTCACTACTTTTAATAAGCTCTTTATAGTAGCCTTTCAACCCTTCTTTATCCAACGTATTAATATGCGTAAGTTTTGCCCTTAATCCTTCCGTCTGATTATTCATAATGAAATTTCCTGATGTTATCACATAACTTCCCTCTTCTCTTCCTATCATGAATACCGCACCCTTTTCTTCTTTGCTTGCTTCAAAGGTATCCGCATGTTTACAGATATTCTGAAGACATTCAACCATTACATTGAAAACTTTTCTTTTTATTCCTGATTCCTCACCAATTGATTCGAGGTTTCTTTCAGTCATTGACAAAACTGACTTCGTAATTTCCTGAGTGAATTCACCTTCGTAAACCAACATCAGATTCTTAGAAGACATTATTTTCTGAATCTCATAAATATACTTCATAGGTTTTTGTTTAAATAAATATGTAATTAAGGCCATCTATGTTTTATTAATTTATCTCTAAATTTAGAATTTTATTCCGATCAACAAAACATCATCCGTTTGTTTTTGATTTCCCATCCAATTCTGAAACTCTTGTTTCAACGCCTTATACGTAAGCTCCATATCCTGATTTTGACTTAAGACCACCTCTTTTATGCGTTGTGGGCTAAATTTACGGCTATTTGGTCCACCAAATTGGTCTGGTAATCCATCAGAGAAGATGTATACGGCATCTCCCTTTTTAAGATTCACTTCGTAGTTGGTAAATTTCGTCTGATTTCGGTAAACTCCTCCTCCAATTGCCCATTTGTCTCCTTTATACTCATTTAACTGCCCTTTTGCATCAACATGGTATAGCGGTCTATGTGCACCTGAGTATTCGAGTTTTTTAGTTTTAATATTTATTTTACAAAGGGCAATATCCATCCCGTCTTTTATTTGAGAATCGTTCTTTTCAGTAGCGAGTGTGGTGTTCACCATTTCATCAAACTTATCCAAAATAGCTGCAGGACTTAGTGAATTTCCATTGCGGATAATATCATTCAATAAGAAATTACCAACCAGAGAAAGCATAGCGCCTGGTACACCATGACCCGTGCAGTCTACAGCGGCAACATATACTTCATCCCCTTTTTCCATCATCCAAGGGAAATCACCACTTACTACATCTTTAGGATGGTAGAATATAAATGAATCTTTAAATATATTTGTGATTGCTTTATTGTCTGGTATTACCGCATTTTGAATTCTTTTAGAATAATTAATACTCTCATTGATTTTTTTATTCTTATCCTGAATCAACAATTCTGCTTCTTTTCTTTCTGTAATATCATGCGCTACCATCAATACTGACTCAAGCACATTGTCGTTGTACTCGGGAATTGCATTAACCTGCATGATTCTATCTCCGCTATTTGTTTTAAAAGTAACTTCTTCAGAAATATTTTCATTTTTAAAAATCACTTCCTTCAACAAAGACTTCCATGATTCTACTACATCTGTCCCAATAGAAATTTCCTCAAGCATTTTTCCCGTAAAATCAGCCGCTTTAGATGCGGTATATAATTCTATAGTTGGATTAGTATAGGCTATTTTACCTTCAACGCTGATACGCGTAATCAGATCCGGACTATTTTCAGAGAGCGCTTGCATGTTTCTTCTCATGCGCTCCTCCTGCTCTGCCCTCATCTTAACAGTAATATCGCGGGCATTGATCACAATACCTTTTACAGAAGCATCATTAAGAAGGTTTTTACCTGTAGCTTCCAACCAGATCCATTGTCCATTTTTCCTTTGGAAACGGTATTGAATTGTCTGAGCATCTCCTGTATTTTCCAGAATAGCTTTAAACATATTTCTGGATTTATGAATATCTTCTTCGTTAACGTGTGTTCTACCTTTGAGTCCAATAAGTTCTTCAGGATCGTAACCAAGAATACTTTTTACAGAAGGACTTATGTACCGGATCGTTCCATCCGCTTCATAAATTGTAATTACCTCTGAAGCATTATAGAGTAGTTGTTCCATGCGGTCTTGTGCAAGATTTACTTCTCCGATTTGCTCTTCCAATAAAATATTTGATTTTTCTAATTCTTCCTGAGTCACTTTCATTTCTTCAGCATTCTGCAAAAGCTCTTCTTGCTTTTCCTGAAGTTCCTGTCCCATGATCTGTGATTTCTCCAGAAGCAACCTTGTCTCCTGATTAGACAGGATATTATATATCGTTCTTGCAATACTTGGCCCTACCTCCTCTACAAAACGCACTTCTGAGGCCTCAAATTTATGAAACCCGGCAAATTCTACCGCTCCATATACTACATCATCTATTACGAGTGGTACGATAAGAATACACGTAGGGCGTTTATCACCCAAAAGTCCGGAAGTTATTGAAACATAATCTCTTGGAATCTCGGTACGAAGTAAGGTACTTTGTTCGATGGCCGCCTGCCCTACAAGACCTTCTGCCATTCTAAATTTACCCGTTAAATATTTTTTTCTATTGTAAGCAAAACTTGATTTTATTTCGAGATAGGTATTTCTGTAATTCGTTTCATCCCTTTCTGTAACCACATAGAATGCCCCTTGTATTGCGTTAATTTTTTTAATCATGAATTGCAGCACTTCTTCGCTGAGCAAGTCTATGTTTTCATGTTTTCTTAAAATATCGTTTACATGAGATGAAGCATCCATCACCCAGGATCTTTCTCTCTCTGCTATATCTGATTTTTTTAAGCTTTCTCTCATATGGATAAGAGAAAGCCCTAACACATCTTTATCACTAAGCGGTTTATACTCCGCATCTAATTCTTTTTGACCAATTTTATTGGCAAATTCTGTAGTCTGCGCTAGCCCTGCAATCACATTGCCGATAGCATTTTGCATTTCACCAATTTCATCGTCTGATTTTTCAAACTCCACTTTTGGAAGTTCCCCTACTCCCAACTTCTTCATCACATCTCTGATCTTATTTACAGGACTTGTGATTGTATTAGCCATAAATATTGCGGCAAAAACCCCTATAACTACTACCAATAAACCCAAACCCATTACACTATATTTCAAATTATCGGAAGAGGTAATAAGGTCTTTTTCATAAACAGTCTTTTCTTTTTTCTTTATAGCCGAAACTTTTGCAAACCGTTTCATCAATTCGGTTGACTTTGGTAATACTTCGCCTTCTATTCCTTCTTCGGCAACAAAAATTATACTTGGATCCTCATAAGAAGTAAAATCAGGCAATAGTTCTATTACTCCTTTTTCGGCGGTGATTAGATTGTCAAAATCTTTTAACACTGCATCCATTTCACTGGCAGCAGAAGTGTCTTTCCATTTTTTCTTTAATTTAAGAATATCCGCTTTTAAGACAGGGTATTCTTCATCCATTAATTTTTTTAATGCTTTTTTATCCTCGTCATTTCTCTTCATGTACACCCAGTTGGTGGAAAGCATCTTAGATCTATTCACCATAAGAGTCAATTGATCCATGGCCTCCAGGGAAGGGTCAACCACTTTTGAAATTTCGGCAATAAGCTTTCTGTTCTTGTCGAGCGTAATAAGACTTACTATCGCGTTTGC
>JANYCO010000273.1 GCA_025360235.1 Cytophagales bacterium | reverse complement strand
TTCCTGTTTGCTGCTCAATATCTTTAAAAGGAATGCCCTCCATTTCATTTTGAATAAATACATCTCTTTGTTCTTTCGGCAACTCGTCCAGTGCTTCTTCCAATGCTTCAATAATAATATTCCGGATCAATTCACTGTCGGCACTTTCGGAATAATCTTCTAAGAGTTCGGCAAAATTTAAATTTTCTCCATCATCCTCTGAAGTATACCCAATCTGATTTTCCAGAGACAGTGGTTTTTTCTTGCGGTACTTATCTATTATTTTATTTCGCGCTACAGTAAACATCCAGGAAGCTACTTTTTCTACCGGTTTCATTAATCGGTACGTTTCTACTAATTCATAGAAAACATCCTGCAGGATATCCTCCGCATCCTCCTCGGACGACACACGCTTCCTGATGAAGTCCAGAAGACGACCGCGTTCCTTCTTCACGGTATCTCTGATCAGTTCGTTTTGTTGTACCGACATGGTGCTATCTAATATGAGGCTTATGTCTTCCATATACGGGGGTAGACGGAAGAGAAAATTTTATATTTTAAGCAAGATGAGAAAAAATTTCGAAGTAATGGTAAGTGGCTGGTTATTAGTTTGAAATATAGGTGAAAAGTAAAAGGTAAAAAGTGAAAAGTATGAATTTTAAACCTTTCACTTTTTACCTTTTAACTATAATAACTCCAATCCCAACGTCCCATTCCCCATCAGATCCTCGTCTTTTATTTCAGTAGGATCATCGGTGTTAGCTTCTTTGATCAAATCCTCATCCGATGGGGAAGAAGCCTGAAGCGCCTTTTCATCTGGTGTTATTATAAAAAGAGTATTGGTTTTAGCATTATTTTCCTGCATGATCTCAGTAGCAAGTTTTCGTGCATAAAGAGAATGGTAGATACTCATTTCTATATTTCCAGCTTTATATTGTTTTATAGCAAAGCGTTCGTGCTTTATTGCCTTACCGAGCTTTCCGTTAAATTTTCTGGTTCTTTTTACGGTCATGTGTGCGACACCCAGAGCATTATTAGTTTTTATGATCACAGCCTTGGCTTTTACCTTGTCAGGACCAGGAGCAGCTTCTGTGTTTATAAAAGCAGCCAGCAAAACGGAGAGGGTAAGGATTAAGATTTTGATTTTCATAATTGTAGTAAATTGGTTTAGTCAAAGATAATTTATCTTATTTTAGTATTAAGTGCTTAATATCAATTATTTTAATTTATTTGTACCTTTACGCAAAAATCATTCCTATGTTGGACGAAAATAAGAATCCCTGGCAAACACTTAGTACAAAAACGGTTTACGATAACCCGTGGATAAAAGTAACAGAGTCGGATATAATTAATCCCAAAGGCGGCAAGGGAATTTATGGGGTTGTTAGTTTTAAAAACAAAGCCATTGGTATAGTACCGGTAGATGAAGGGGGGTTTACTTATCTGGTAGGTCAATATAGGTATACTCTTAACGAATATTGTTGGGAGATTCCTGAAGGAGGAGGCCCGTTGAATGAAGAGCCATTGGAGACCGCCAAACGTGAGCTTAAAGAAGAAACAGGTTTTGAAGCTTCTGATTGGAGAATGATTGGGCGTATCCACACCTCCAATTCTGTGACCGATGAAGAAGGCTTTTTATACTTAGCGATGGGTTTAAAATCCGGAGAAAGCGAACCGGAGGAAACAGAAGAATTAGCAGTAAAAAAAGTACATATGAGAGGGGCAGTCGAGATGGTAATGCAAAACAAAATTACAGATGCCCTTTCTATAGCAGGGATTATGAAGGTTGCCCGGATTTTAGGTTATTAAAACAGTTTATAAAACTAAGATGAAAATTTTTAGAAAGTTGTATCAGATATGGGTATTCACATGGTTTTTAACTGTATTCCTTCTGTTATTTCCATTTTTTGTACTTTTTGTTCAACGTGAAAGTTGGAAACCTGCCGGACAATTTCTTAATAAATTATGGGCTTATACTGTATTTGGATTTTGTCTTTTACCCACAAAAGTGGTCTTTAGGTTTCGCCCCGTAACAGGAAAGAGTTATGTGTATTGCGCTAACCATTCTTCTTATATGGACATTCCATCACTCTGTTATGCTTTGCCTGGGTATTTTATGTTTATAGGAAAGGCCTCGTTGGCAAAAGTACCATTATTTGGATACACCTTTAAAAACCTTCATATAGTGCTGAATCGTTCAAGTCATAAAAGTAAATATGAGGCCATTCAAAAATCTCTGGAAGCTATCGATAAGGGTAGGAGTGTGGCTTACTTTCCGGAAGGCACCATACCAAAACTTGCTCAGCCTGCCATGATTGATTTTAAAGATGGAGCATTTAGGGTGGCCATAGAAAAACAAGTACCAATAATCCCTGTTACAATTCCATATAATTGGTTAATTTTGCCCGACGATGGTAGTTTTGTTCCCCATAGGCATTTGATGAAAGTAATCATACATGAATCTATCGAAACAAAAGGAATGACACTAAAGGATCTTGAAGAACTAAAATCGAAAACATATACTATTATACACGAGGAATTATTGATTCAGCATAAATTGCTAAAAGAAGCAAAATAAAAATATGAGTATAGATAAAGAAACCATTAAAAAGATAGCCCATCTCGCTCGCCTTGATTTTGATGAAAAGGAGGCTGATAAAATGTCGGATAACTTTAATAAAATACTTACCTGGATGGATAAGTTGAATGAAGTAAACACCGATAAAGTGGAGCCTCTCATTCATATGAGTGAAGAAGTAAATGTACTTCGTGAAGATGTAGTAAATAATTCCTTAAAACATGAAGAAGCATTCACAACAGAGAATAGCCAGGTAATAACACATGGAGGCTCACATTTTTGGGAAGTAATAGTACCTTTTATAAGTATCAATGAA
>JANYCO010000259.1 GCA_025360235.1 Cytophagales bacterium | reverse complement strand
CCGATTATAAAAGGCTTCAGGATTATCTGCTTTCAATTCAATTGCTTTTGTATAATCCAAAATCGCTCCTTTATAATCATTGAGCATTGCTTTTGACATTCCACGTTTGTAATAAGCGTGCATGTGCGTAGGTTTTAGCTGAATTGTTTTATCAAAATCTAATATTGCTTTTTGATAATTTTCAAGATAATAGAACGAATACCCACGATTGTAATAGGCAGACCCATAATCAGGAACCAGCTCGATTACTTTGGTAAAATTCTCTACAGCTGAATTGTAATCTCTAACGTCTATTTTCTCAAGCCCTTTATCATAGAGGGTTTCATAAGCAGGCTGCCCGAAAGTATTTTGTATAGCCAGAACAAGTAAGCAGAATATAAAAAGATAATTTTTCATCAAACTGAATTTTATAAATGAACTTTACATTAACAATAAAAATTATCTTCTATTTATAAATAGAAGATGGGCGTTTGTTTGGAAATGAGAAATAGACTAAATCACAAATTATAAATTAAAACCGGCTTTTTTTAAATCTTCCCAATAGTCCGGATATGATTTGGCTACTTCTTCTGGTCCTTCTATTATTACATCACCTAATAACGCCAGCGGAGCAAATGCCATTGCCATGCGATGGTCTTTGTAAGTGGCGATAGATTGTCCTGAAATTGAATTTCTATTTTCAATAGGCATTGGCTTAACAACAAATTTATGATTCGGTTCAACTTCAACCAGGTCTGCACCAAATTTCTGCAATTCGTTTTGTAATGCTTTAATACGATCTGTTTCTTTTATTCTTAAACTTTCCAAACCAGTCATCGTACATTCCACTCCTTTTGCGGCACACACTACTGCTACAGTCTGCGCCAGATCAGGACAGTGTGTGAAGTCCCATTCAAAAGCCTGAACTGTTTTTGTTTTTTCCAGAATCAAACCCTTATCGGTAAACGTAGATTTTACGCCAAATTTTTCTGCAATATCAACAATCACTCTGTCACCTTGCAGAGAATCTGATTTATATCCTTGTATTTCTATTCTTGATTCATGTGCCAAAGCTACAATACTAAACCAATAGCTGGCTCCCGACCAATCAGATTCTACCGAATAAGTGGCGGGTAAATAATTTTGAGGGGCAATTTCAATTGTATTTTTATTCCAATCTGCTTTTGCTATAACACCAAAAATTTTCATCAGCGCCAAAGTCATTTCTATATATGGTTTAGAACCGACCTTCCCTTCCAATTCCAGGACCATTCCTTTTGGCAATGTAGGAGCCACCAACAAGAGCGCCGTAATATATTGACTGCTGACATCACCCCTAATCTTTAGATGGTTATTTTTAATATTATTCTTATCAAATTTCTTAATAGCCAAAGGAGGATAACCTTCTTTGTTTTTATATTCAATACTACAACCCAATTCGCGAAGCGCGTCCACTAAAAGTTTGATCGGACGCTCACACATACGCTCCGTTCCGGTCATCTCCGCTTCACGCCCACTCACTGCACAGAAAGCAGTAAGAAAACGCATGGTCGTACCTGCATCAATCACGTTCAAAAGATAATCATTTGACTTCAACAACCGGATCATAGTTTGTGTATCGCGTGCATTCGACAAATTTTGCAAATTGCATTTTCCTCCCGTCAAGGCATCGATAATCAATACACGATTGCTTTCACTTTTTGATGAAGGAGGAGTTATAATACAGTTTACTTTTCCTGTATGTTTTTTAATAAATAGTGATGACGACATTACTTCCATAATTCAGGGGGCAAATATAAGGCAAAAAAAAGATTAGCCTATAAAAATTATAGAATATTCCGCCCATTTTATTGATTTCGCTGTACATTTCACTACTTTGTATCTGGAATGAAAAAAGATTACCGCAATTTCTTTAGTGATGTATTTGAAGTTGTAAAACTTGTACCTAAAGGCAAAGTCACTACTTATGGCGCAATTGGCGAATACCTTGGATTAAAATCTTCGGCAAGGATGGTAGGCTGGGCTATGAATGCTTCGCATGGAGAACCGGGAGTACCGGCACATCGGGTGGTAAACGCAAAAGGATTGCTTACCGGAAAACATCATTTTGAATCACCTAC
>JANYCO010000228.1 GCA_025360235.1 Cytophagales bacterium | reverse complement strand
GTCCCGGTTGGATATCCTGCTACATAACTGGTAAATGTTACTTCTGCAGGAAGAATATCTTTTACTACTATATTAGTAAGTTCTCTTCCAGAAACAGGGGCATTGCCATATGCTCTGCGCCATGTATACCCATCCCATTCTTCGGCCAGTTGCTTTTGGACAGTAGTACTAATTGTTCCGCACTGGTTGGGATGAATTTTGGTTACGGTCTGATTTGGAAGTAAAGGATCTGTCCAGTCGTTTGCAATTGGAAAGTAAGGATCTCCGTCAGGCACATTTATAGCAGGTTCCGCAGACCAATCGGTAAGAAAATCAAAGTTTATCCAGGAGGCATCATGTATTTGATTTACTAATCTCATAGGTTCCATTGCGCCCTCATGAATATAGATCGGGCTGTTGTATCTTGCATACAACATAGGTGTAATGGTTGCAATTTGATTTGGGAAAGTAAGAATAAATCTGTGGTTCCAGGATGCACCCGCTGCTAAAGTTTGTTGGGTAAGAGCTGGTGTAATTCCGGAATTTCCTTCGTTAATAGTTACATTATTTGCCCAGGAAGGAATTGGTGTTTTATTTAAATAATAAGACACTCTGTAATTTTTATAATTAATATAAGCTTCATGGGCTCCATGATAAACTCTGTATTTTAAAAGTATTGCGTTTTGACTAGCGGATATTCCACCATGCGCACTAGCAATAATAACACCCTGACGTCCTCCATTTAAAAATGGAACAGAAGTATTTTTTAATGTGATGGTATAAGTAATTACAGCGCCAGGACTTGCGGAAGCCAAAGAGGCTTTTTTGGTGAGCGTTACAGGTTGTTGACTTAAGATGTCAACACAATTTCTTTCCATTACGTCAGTAATGTTATTAGGATACTCATTGCTTGTCCATCCAGTGCCATTAGTAGTAGCGATCGTAGCAACGTTGCAAAGTCTTCCTGTAGCAGCAGCTCCTACCTTAACTTTTAATGTTACCGAACCCATTGTAGCCGCTAAACCACCTGTCACAAAACCGGTCACTGCTCCAATGTTCCATGTAACAGTGCTTCCTACAGCTGATCCGCCTCCAGTAGCAGAAATGAACGATAATCCTACTGGAAGATTATCTACAATGGTAACACCAGTAGCTCCTTGTTTAGAAAGATTTCTGTAAGAAATGGTATAGGTGATTGTGTCACCCGGGTAGGCATACGTTTTATCAACTGCCTTATATACTTTCATATTTGATTGAGCTGCTCCTGCCGCAAAATCCATTGGGTCATGCAGGTTCCCCGCCAGTACAAGCATTCCAAGCAGTCTGAACCATTCGTGAAAATACCTTGGCTTAGCCGTCAAATAACGTTGGCCTCCTGGGTTTAAATAATCATCAAAATCAATTACGGTCTGGCGAAACATTTGCGCCATGAGATCAGGATTATTTGCTACCACAGCAGAAGGACTGTTCGCTCCGATAGGCATATTCAAAACAAATGCACCACCATTAGTGCCATTCATATCATGTTCCCATCGTACGTTAGAAGTACCGCCGTAGAGAATTGTGTTGCCGTTATAACAAGTGTTGCTGAATGGTGCATTTTCTGGATGGTGCAATAGAGAGGCCATACGTGTTGCCATATCCGAATTGTAGGTATTGGTTCCCGCGGCATAGGTATGAGTGGTTGGATTCCAAGTCTGAGTAGGATTTCCATGCCATAATTGATTTAATATTGTTCTCCACCCATATCTAAAATCTTCACCGCCTTTATTAAAGTTAGAAAGGGTAACAGCAGTACCGGTAATTGAATATTGTCCTATCCATGGAATATATCCCTGGCTATATGCCTGACCCATTACCCAATCACATGAAGTCTCCGCTCTTTTGTATTGGTCTATGAGAAAAGGTCTTTCACCTTCTGCTGTCAGCATAGCTGCAAAAGCATGAAAATAGGCAGGAGCATGATAATCTACATAGTTTGTTTGTCCGCCAGTTGCGAGAGGCGACATACCAAGGTAACCGGGCTGTGCCCAAATAGTTTCCTCGTTCCAGGAATCTCCTCCTTTTAAATAGCCATCTAATCCTACAATACCGGAGAGGTATTTTTTTACAGGAAGTGATGGTGCATATTTCAATGTATCTACTAATGTTTTGATATATTTAAGCGCCTCTGCTTTGTAGGTAATTACTCCCAATTGAGGATCATTACAGATCTGTCCTAAGTCTCCCCATTGTTTCCAGGCTACTAATAAAGCTAATGCTAAATCTACATCTCCATCTGTGGCAGAGTTCCCGCCTACAGCTCCGCCATACACATTTGTAGAAGCCCCTGCAGAACCGGCACCGGAAATACCAGGACTGTAATTATATCCTGGAGAGTTTACTACGTTATCAGAAAATCTTGTTGTTTTTTGAAATTGTCTATCGTGTGCCCACATGTAGTAGCCATCGAAAGTAGGTTTGTCGGCCATATAAGCGGCAGCAAGAAGATAATAGCCATCACCCTCCACGCAAGTACAATGTGCTATTGAACTTCCATTGCCTTCGTTTGGCATAATATATTTTACACCATTAACCGTTAAAGGTCCGTAAGCACCGTTTTGATTAACATTGTAGGTCATGTCATTGCAAAGAATAGCATATGCATCTCTTGTTCGTTGTTCTAACTCGGCATGAGGTACTCCTACAGGATTTTGGTTGGCTAATGTATTTGCCCCTCCAACATATCCTTTGAACTGTGGAAATGGGAAATTAGGATTTCCAGTATTGATCCCAACCGTAACTTGAGCATTTGTTGTACTGATATTTAATAAACAGCTTATTATTAATGTAATCCAAATACTCGAAAGTCTATATTTTTGCACTTTTACCATATTTATTTTATAACTACTTAAAAAAACTTTAGTTTTATATTGGTTTAATACTAAATATCGGATAAAGTAACCGCAAAACAAAGAATTTTTGAAGAAAAATATTCATATAACTTATTGATTTTCAATAAAATAAT
>JANYCO010000201.1 GCA_025360235.1 Cytophagales bacterium | reverse complement strand
CAGCAGCACCCTCCGCACTAGGTTGAGCGATGCGAGAGTGACACACCTGTGCATAAAAAGGTGGATGCACATATATGCATTAGTCATCAAGGTTTCATTATTAAGTGTGACCTGCTGTATACTGTGCAGATTTTGCTGCTGCTGCAATTAAAATGGTTAAAGAAATGAAAATGCCAATGATACTATGATTTTGAAGATGTTCTGGCAACAAAAGATTATTGCTTAAATTTAAAAATGAAATATTTTCATGCCAGAAGTGATGGCTCATCCACATCGATAAAATTAAACCTGAGTCAGCAATTCTGTATACGAAAAAAACTTTTACCGCATTTTTCACTGGTAAATATCTGTTTCGATAAAAGGCAATTAAAAGAAAAGAAGAAATACCTAGTATTTCCCAGCCAATAAACATTGTTTCCAGATTTCCAGAAAGAATTATCATGTTGTATCCTAAGTAAAAGAAAAGGACAGAATTGAAAAAGCGTTTATAACCAATTTCTCTATGTAGATAGGTTGCACTATAAATGCATACTAAGAAGGTTAAAAATGAACCAACAAAAAGATACACAGCTGAAATTTCATCAAAATAGAAATCAATGTAAAATTCATAACCTGGCGTTTTCAGGAGATCAATATCTTTTATGTTAAGCACCGGATGACCGTTGTATAGCCAGTAAGCAACAAATATCAAGAAGCTAAAGAAATGCAGACCTACCGTAAAGGCAGCAGTTCTTGAAATCAGTTTCTCATTTCTTGGAAGAAGCAAACCTATAAGAAATCCTATTAGTGGAATAAATATAAATATGTGAAGTATTGAGGTTAAATTCGTAATCATAATTTTAGTTAATTAAATGTACTGGAATATTTTCTTGACTGTTACTGTTTTCTAGTAACGTTTTCACATCATCTATAGAATGTATCTTTTGTTTTAATGGATGATATAAAGAAAAATTTCCGTCTTTAAAGATGTAAAGTTCTCCTGATTCCGGGTGTAATGCAGCTATATACATCCAGTTATTTAAATACCATTCGTAGGTTGGTAAATTTTTAATCGTAGCCAACACTACATCAGGAAAATGTTCAACAATTACAAACTGACGAACAGGATCATGTGATTCTACCATTTGATTTGGAAGACCAGGTCTTAGGTCTCCATCTATACCGTTGGCCACACCGATTAATCCCATTACGTTATGTGGCAGTTTTGTTCCTGCTCCAAGTTTCTGATTGTCAACTCTGGCAAAATAATAGCTAAGATTGATTCCTCCGCAAACTGGTGCAATAGGTTTCATAATGTTGAAAAGGAATTTTCCTTCAGGATCTGTTTTGTAATCGTAGGAATTTAAAAAGGATCTTCTGTCAAGGAATAATCCTTTTGTTCTTTCTCTCTTTCCAATAATAGTTAAAGCATTAGTAGCATGATCCAGTTCAGGACGTGGTTCAAAGATCGATACGGATCTTGTATGAATCTTATCGTGAATTTTTTCAGGGCTTAATTTAGTGTTAATAGATTCAAATCTTCTTGATCTTTCTTTAGCGTTATAATCTAAAGCTTTATTGAAAACGAGTAAGTTTCTTTCGTGATTTTTTAAATGTTCCCCATCAAAAGTATCTTCATCAAAAAAGACAATATCATCGCGGGTAGTATCGTGAAGACCTCCTTCAAAATGGGTGTCGTTTGGAATATCAATGCCTCTGGAAGCTAATATTGCTCTTACTTCCGGAAGATTGGCGATGTAACATAAAACCCTTGCATTTACAGACCCTGGTCTACAGGAACAAGCTCCGCAGTCCATTGTGGCATAGAAAGGATTGTTTACACTACTTGCACCATGACCTATCACATAAACGATAGATGCAAAATCTTTTATAAGTCCGATACTTCTTAAAAGGCCTTCTACTCTGTCGGCCATTTCAGTTATTGTAAACCCAATTTGGAGATCGTTTTCTCTTTGAGTAATATCCGTATTTATAATTGTAAGTTTTGCGGCTTTGTTCATGTGCCTGAACGAAGAAGCAGCAGTAGTAGTCATTGTAGGTCTGAAAATAGTAAGAACTAATCTGAAAGCAGACCAGAATCCTAGTGTTTGTGTGGTAAGCCAACCTCCAAAAAGTGAGTGCGTTTGTTTTGTAAAGTGCACATCATGTTTTCTTTCTTCATGAATGTCAACTTCTTTTATTAAGTATTTTGGTGTAACAGGAGCTGGGCAAAGTTTGGTATAGAATTTACCGTCTTCCGGTTGGAAATAGAATTCAACATTGAAGAATCCTGGAGTGCCAAAAGTTTCGCAGTTAGGATCAAATTTTTCAATATAGTCTCTCAAAGAAATTTCTCTGTCATCAATGCAGAACATCGCTTGAAAATTTTTCTTGACAACTTCCTTTTTAGGTTTTTTCTCAATTTGAAGAGAGGCCAACACTTCATCGTAATAACTCCATTCATATGCTTCCTGCCAAATAGCAAATACCTCGTTTAGTTCAGTTTCAGGGATTTCAGCGAAGAGTTCTGTAGGTTTGTTTTTTAATCTGGTACTAAGCGGAGGCCATTTATTTTCCCCAAAAAGCATATCGAGCGCATCGATTTCAAGTAATAGATCAAAGGCTATTAAATCTTTTAA
>JANYCO010000167.1 GCA_025360235.1 Cytophagales bacterium | reverse complement strand
TATGAAGATGACGTGATGACAATAGAAAGTAGCGGATTATACCAAATTAAAAAAAAATATGCCCACTTTATGTTCAATGCTACTTATTGTTATAAAGGTGAAGATACTGTAAACAAACAGAAGGGAATCTGGGAATTTGACAGCAAAAAAGAAAACATGTGGTTTGACCGGGGAATTACAGAATATTTTAACAGTGCAAGTAAACTAGTGTTCTCTCAAAAGTACAGTTACACGGTAACTAATAATCAATTAACTTTAGTAAACGAAGATTCGAAAGCTATTGCAGACTTTGGCTACAATATAGGAGCCTATTATTTTGGCAATTATCCATACGATGATATGTCTACAGATGATTCAACAACTGGTGATACAGATGGATACGTTTGCGGCTACTGGTATGGGTATTACGATGGATCTCCTGCCTCCTCAACACTTTTGAAGAAGGATGCTTTACAGGGTTACTGGTCTATAGGGTTACATGACAACGTAGACACGACGGGCATTTATGCCTATCCAAATTACAAATCAGGATATGTTACCGCGTATGCTAATGGTTATACTAATGGATACAATGCCGGGCAAAATGTATTATCTTCTACGGACAAAACATTTAAAATGACTATAGTCTATACAAAATTATGAAACGGATCTTCTTCTTATTTCTGTTCTTAGGAATATCGTTCTGCCAGGCAAAGGATCTTCCTATAGGTACAGACAGTATTAAAGCCATTCTATACAAAGGAAATGCTTTATTAGCGAAAAGCTCCTATCTTAAATTAATTAGTTCAGGCAACAAGGAATTATCTCCTGAACTAATTTGGACAGGGATTGAGGTGAACATTGCCAATGCTGAATGGGAGCCTGCCAGAGACTTGCTAGAAAAATTAAAAGGATTAGAATTAAAGTCACCGGGAAATGACAGTTTGAAAAGAATTTTTTATAACGGCAAAGTTGATTTTCATGAAGGGAAATACGCTGCTGCCCGCAAAGCCTATTGGTTTGTGTTTACCTCGTTAAGAAATGCAGGAAAAGAAAAAGACCCTTTGTATGAAGACGCTCTCTTTTGTTTGGGCGAATTTTTTTACGAAACAGGAAACTTTCCCATAGCAGAGAAGATCTACGCTACTGACCTAAGTGCATCTGCCGATATCTTTGGGAAGGATCATTTTCAATACGCGCGTGCTATGGATAAGATTGGCGAAATTAGTGCGTTAAAAAGTGAATACGAAAACGCTATAACCTACCACGCTACTGCTGAAAAAATTCTTGTGAAAATTTTCGGAAACAACCATCCGGAAACAGCGAGGAATATGGTGTTTCGAGGCAAGCTTTATTTGGAAAAAGGTGAGTATACGGTATCGGAAGCCTATTTCCGTCAGGCGTCTAAAATATACAAAGAATTTCTCCCTTCCATACACCCTTACCAATTGGAACTTGATCAGTCTTATGCCGACCTTTACATCTACCTTCACAACTACGGAACGGCGGTAGCATTGCTGGAAAAAACTATTTCGGCTTATGAAAAATATTACAATCCTTCCCACCCTTCAATAGTAGGGGCTTCCTACAAGATCGCTTCGATTTATATTGAAAACGGGTACATTACTCAGGCAAAACCATACCTTGATACTGCCCGAATGATTTCTAATGCAAAGATGAGTTGGAAACACCCTGATCATTTGCATACAAGAAGTACCTTAGCGGAATATATGCTGGCAACAGGCAATGCCGAACAAGCAGACAGCCTTTATACTTTGCTCTCCGATTCGGCCCAACATGTTCTTAATGAAAAAAACAGGTTGATCACAGGCCTTACTACTGGTCATGCCCTCATGTATTATAGAACGGGGAAATACGAAGAAGCTATTTCACTTTACCAACGCATCAAAGAAATGCAAAAAGAGATTCTGGAAGAAAAACATCCGGAATATATTCAGTCTATAAGGGACCAGGCGCTTATCTATTGGGCCATGGGTAAATATAGCAAGGCTGGAAATTATTTTGAATACACGGCCAACAATTATGTTTTTCAATTCAATAAAATTTTCGCTTTCCAAAGTGAGAAAGAAAAAAATTTGTATTATAAAAACATAAAATCCTTTTTTGATAAATACAATGCTTTTGCCATTTCCAATCCTACATCCTCTAATATCAGTGCGATGTACAACTATCAATTGGCTACAAAAGCAATATTATTTACCAGCACTTCTGACCTTAGAAAAAAAGTTTCTGAATCAGGCGACACTAAACTTCAGGGGAAATATGGCAAATGGATTTCCAACAAAGAGAAACTCGCCAAACTATACAAACTCCAATCGGAAGGATATGGGATCCAACAAAAAACAATTGACTCAATGGAAACATTGACCAATATGATTGAAAAAGATATACAGCTCGCTGTTGAATTAAAACATTCCAAGTCTGGCATAGAAAAACAATCACTTACCTGGAAGGATATCCACGCACATCTTGCTCCGAATGAGGCCGCTATTGAGATCATAAGAATACAACAATTTCGTCCTGACTCAGGGGGTATAAATACCGATAACGTTTATTACGCGGCCCTCATCATTACAAAAGAAACAAGTAAATCTCCTCAACTTGTACTTCTGGAAAATGGAAAAGATCTTGAAAGTCGCTATGTAAAGTATTACCGAAACGCCATTCATTTCCAACTTGGCGATACGGTTTCCTACCAGAAATATTGGAAACCTATAATAGAATCCAAGGTCATGAAAGGGAAAAACAGAATTTATCTTTCTGTGGACGGAGTATACAATCAGATAAATGTGAATACTTTTTTTAACGTTGCCTCAGGAAAATTTGTGGTGCAAGAACAAGACATCCAATTGGTGACCAATACCAAAGATGTAGTAGCGCTAAAAACAAGACCGTCGCAATTGACCAAAGTACCAGACAACACTGCTTTATTTGGTTTCCCTGATTATTACCATCAGCCTTTGGTTAAAGCCAAAACCAACAAAAAGAATCAAAGCAAAAGTACTTCTTCTGATACCCGATCTATGTTTCGTGGAGGCGGTATCAACGAACTTCCTGGTACAAAAGAAGAAGTAAATGCTATTAACAAAATTTTTATTGTGAATGGAAATAAAACTACGTCATTAATGCTTGGAAGAAATGCATCCGAAGATTCGTTAAAGTCCATTGACAATCCTGGGATTTTGCATATAGCAAGTCATGGATTTTTTTTAGCGCCGGAAAAAAATAAAGCCTCCACCAATAAAAATGAAGTTGAAATTCTAAACGAACTCAACGACAATCCTCTGCTTTTATGTGGCATTATGCTTTCGGGTGCTGGTCATGCTTATTCGGAAGAGGTTTTGGATGCAGAAATAAAAGCCCTTTACAAAGGCGAAAGCATAGAGGATGGTATTCTTACGGCCTATGAAGCCATGAATATGGATTTGCAGAATCTTGAACTGGTAGTGCTTTCTTGTTGTGAAACGGGATTAGGAGAAGTAAAAAACGGAGAGGGTGTATACGGTTTCCAAAGAGCTTTGCAAACTGCCGGTGCAAAATCTATCATACAAAGTTTGTGGAAAGTGAACGATGCTGCAACGCAAAAATTAATGGTCTATTTCTATGAAGAATGGATCAAGACATCCAACAAACGTGCTTCGTTCGCTGTGGCACAGGAAAAACTTCGTCTTGAATATAAGACACCTCTTTTCTGGGGAGCCTTTATCATGATCGGGGAGTAATAACTGATTAGAGTTTATTAATATTTATTTTCCCAAGAATACTGTCAATGATCTGACGTGTAGTAACGCCTTCTGCCTCGGCTTCATAGTTCAACAAGATACGGTGGCCTAATATATCATAGGCTACTTCCTTAATATCTTCCGGCAATACATAATCTCTTTCATTAAAAAAAGCAATGGCTTTTGCGGCAAGATTCAGATTGATAGAAGCTCTTGTAGAAGCCCCATACTGCACGTACCTGGCTTCATCATTGAGTCCATAGTCTTTGGGTTTTCTTGTCGCAAAAACCAGTTCGATAATATAACGTTCCAGCGATTCCGTGATCGTCACATTATTGATCTCGTCTTTTATTGCAAAAATATCTTGTTTAGTCAAAACCGTTCTAAGATCCTGACGATAGTTCATATTGGACATCCGCCGCATTACTTCCAGTTCAGAATCTTTATCAAGATAATTGGGATATACTTTCATCATAAAGCGATCAACCTGCGCTTCCGGAAGCGGGTAAGTACCCTCTTGTTCTATGGGGTTCTGTGTGGCCAATACCAGAAAAGGTTTGTCAAGCATATAAGTGGCCTCGCCAATAGTCACTTGCTTCTCCTGCATACTCTCCAGCAAAGCCGATTGTACTTTCGCAGGCGAACGATTGATTTCATCGGCAAGAATCAGGTTTGCGAAAATGGGGCCTTTTTTAACCTCAAATTCACTCTTCTGTTGATTGTAGATCATGGTACCAATAATGTCGGCAGGTAAAAGGTCGGGCGTAAACTGAATACGGTGAAAGTCCAGTGCCAGGGCTTTTGCCAGTGTTTTAATGGTTAACGTTTTGGCTAATCCAGGTACTCCTTCCAACAAGATATGTCCTCCGGTAAAAAGGCCTACCAACAACCGGTTGATCATGTAATGTTGTCCTACAACGATTTTGCCTGTTTCGGTTACTAC
>JANYCO010000163.1 GCA_025360235.1 Cytophagales bacterium | reverse complement strand
GGGCCGGACAGAATGTTGTTGGAGAGCTTGGCGATGGCACAATCTCTAATTTCCCAAATCTATTTAAGCAAATCGGTACAGACACAGATTGGCAATTAACAGCTGGAGGCAATTTCCATACACTCGGTATCAAAACAAATGGAACACTTTGGGCCTGGGGATTGAATCAATCCGGAGCTTTGGGAGATGGTACTTTAACGAATCGTGCTGTTCCAACACAAATTGGTACTGATACCGATTGGAAATCTATTTCTGCCGCAGGGCATTCATTGGCTCTTAAGACAGATGGTACTTTATGGGCATGGGGACAAAATTCTTATGGACAATTAGGGGATGGAACAACAGTAAATAGATTGTTACCAACTCAGGTTGGTGTCGCTTCCGATTGGGAATTTATTTCCGCTGGACTTACCTCTTCTTTTGCCATTAAGAAGGATGGTACTTTATGGGCATGGGGACAAAATTCTTATGGACAATTAGGGGATGGTACATTGATGGATCAAGCAACACCAACACAAATTGGTAATGCGAACAATTGGAAAATAGTATCAGGAGGTGGCAATTACCATACACTTGCGATAAAAATGGATGGATCTCTTTGGGCCTGGGGAATAAATAATGTGGGACAGTTGGGAGATGGTACCATGATAAATAAGAGTATTCCGACACGTATTGGAGTAGACAACGACTGGAAATCTATTTCTGCTGGAATCGTATTTTCTTTGGCTATCAAAATGAATGGAACATTATGGGCGTGGGGAACGAATGTGTATGGAGAATTGGGGGATGGCACTACAACTGCAAAATTAATTCCAACCCACATAGGTACAAGTACCAATTGGCAATCCATTTCGGCAGGGGCACAATCCCTTGGGCTTAAATCGGACGGTAGTCTTTGGGCATGGGGAGAAAATTTAGACGGTGAATTGGGTGATGGTAGCTATGTCAATAAAAGTGTTCCAGAAGAAATAGGTAAACTTTGTACACCTCAAGGTGCCATTTGGTTTACAAGCGACTCTACTTATTCCTGCACACCACAAATGTTGATAGGTAAAATGAATGGAGATGTAAGTAATATAAAAATTAAATCTTCCTTGCTGCACAGCACCAAACCTGTCAATATACTGAATGATACCTCTTGGCGATTTATTGGTTTTACTTATTCAGAACAATTCATACAAAAGACGGATACACTAGTTGTATATGGTAATTTACTTAATGGCACTGAAGTATCGGATACGCTTATTGTAAAAGTACATTGCATAAATGAGAAAGTCGCTTTATATATTCCAAATCTTATAACTCCAAATAAAGACGGAAAGAATGATTATTTTGAAATAGTTAAAATACCGAGTAATCATCGTTTGGAAATTTTTAACCGATGGGGACAACGTATTTATGAAAATACAGATTACAAAAATGATTGGCAAACGGAAGAATCTGGAATTTATTATTACATATTCTTTACAGAATTTAAAACATATAAAGGGTGGATAGAGGTAATACAGTGATAATGGTTTATTCCTGCACTCACTCAGACTCCAAATTAAATTATTACCACAAAGGCAGTCCTTTAGGTTTGTATCGTATAATTATTTAAAGAATTAAGTTAGCTACTATTATTACTATAAGATTTTCTTTTTTGCTTCCCCCGTTTGCCGTAGCTTTTAGCTACGTGCTTAACTATACTGTGAGGCGTTTCGCCGGGCCATCTCGACAATCATCAGTAACAACATCCTTCTGCCAATACCGCAGAATTATTTATTCTCAAAGATAATCAATTTCTATTATACATTTCAATCACAGTATGCTCTTGCACTGCTGCAAATATACTCCCAAGGTTCTTCTGTATAGTTAAGCACGTAGGCACAGCCTACGGCAAACTCCCCCTTTATTTTTTTGCAAGTATAGAAGAACGGAGGGTGGGAGTTGAGGTTTTAATTTCACCTCGGTGTTGCATAGAAACAATGTCTGGTGCGACACCAGCCATGGGTGAAGTACAAATACAACTGGAAGAATGCTTTTCGCTTTGTCCGAGAAAGATTTGCAGATTTGTTTTACAAAGCAAAATTTATAGATGGCCTGTCAATATTAATAGAACAGGTGTCAGAATCTATAATAGCAATAAAAAATAA
>JANYCO010000146.1 GCA_025360235.1 Cytophagales bacterium | reverse complement strand
TTGTTAAAACACTTTAAACTTCACTTATTGGTTTTCTATCTGTTCCAGTCGTTAATTTTTTAAATTCAGTAGGAGTCAAACCAGTTTCTTTCTTGAATTGACTGGAAAGCGCCTGCAAACTACTATAGCCTAGCTGGTCTGCTATTTGTTTTACACTTAATTCATCATAGGTAATCAATTCCTTTATTAATTCCATTTTTTGCAGGATTGTAAAGCGCTCAATGGATTTACCTTCTACGGAAGAAAACAAAGCACTTAGGTGAGTGTATTCCATTTGGACCTCCTTACTGATATATTGAGAAAGGTTTACATTCATTTCAGGCTTATGATCTCTTATATTTTCTATGATAAGAATTTTTATTTTCTCAATAATTCTGAATTTCTTATCGTCTAGCAATTCAAAACCATTTTTTTCTAAAACTGTTTTTATTTGGTGTGTTTCTACAGTTGTTAAAGAGCTTTTTAACTCTACTCTGCCTAGTTGAATGTTTTTTATTTCGAGTCCTAATTGTTGTAGTTCGTCCGATACCACTTTTATACAGCGAGGACAAACCATGTTTTTGATAAATAAAATATTTTTAGCTAAATCCATAAAAATATGTTTTGATGATTTCGTTTCATTTATTTCGCAATTTTATCCATAACCAAATGAGTATCTCCTAGCAAACAGATAGCATCACAATATTTATTCAAATCTGAAAACAGAATGTATTTGATGTTGATAGAACTATTTTTAATAGAAGGACGTTGTAATTGGAATTTTACGTCTTTTTCACGGCTATCAGGGATTACTATGTAAAAAGTTTCATCACCCTTGGTAATGCTATAATGCAAATCGCTTAGCCTTAAAATTCCTGAATAAATACTAGTGCTTTTTTCTACTTCAAAAGCGGCCATTACACAATTTGTGTTTTTCTTAAACCATAATACATCAATAAGCTTGATGGTATTCTCTGTTTCCTTATCACATTGTAAAGATGGGAAATCTGCCTTGCTCAGGAAAGAAAAATTTGTTCCATTATAGTTTTTAGATTTATCATTGATAGCTGGAAACGCATCAAAGCCTAATGCATTACCAATTTTTAGCAAATGATATTGCATTTGAGTGTGTAGATTTTCTTCCCGATGTTCATCGGCGATTTCTGCCCTGCGTTTCTCCATCTTTTTTTCAATCTTACCTCTTTCCATTTCAGATAAGTATTCGTCACTACCAAGCAATAAACGTTGAACCCCAATTTCATATAATAAACCACTAATTGAACCTAAATCATTCGAAAGCAAATCCAAATGCTTATTATTAGTATCAATGATTACTTGTCTCATGTTTAGATATTCATTCCAACTGCCTAATTTTTTTTTGTCTTTAAATAGATAATTAAAACCTTTGAGTATAGCAGTATTGAATGGTGGGAATAATGTTGGATGTAAGAAATAAAGAATATTGGCAACAGATGGCCCTAACCCTTTTATTTTGAGATTATCTAGTATAATTATTTCTTCGATAATCTGCGTTTCCTTTGATGCTTTAATGCAATTGTGAAGAAATTGTCCAAATGCTTTTTTGTTATTTTGATTTTCATAAATATCTGGTATCCGCATTTTAGGTTTCCAATAAAATGGGTGAGACGCACCTTCAAAAACTTCTTTCTGTTCGGTAATAACAGATAATACAAATTCTAAACTACTACCTTTGAAATCGTTTGGAAATTTATCATTTTTAATATCATCAACTACATTCAATACTCCTCTCCGAATAGAACGAAATGCTTTAAGTCTTGTTTCATTTTCGATAAACCAAGTATTAAAAACGCTTTGACTATCTATTTTGTATTGATGAATAATTTCTTTAATCATGGAGTTGAAATTGAATATAACTATATCATTAAAATTTCCTGAATTATAGAGTCATTTACCAAACAAAAGCATCGAACTTGGAAGACTTCATTATTGTTACATTTTACTCATATCATGTCCTTCCATTGGGTTCATTCCTTTTTTGAAAATATATTCACTATTTAGCAAATAAGCCCCAGAAATCACTACTTCTTCCCCTGTTTCAATACCAGAACGTATCTCGACCATATCATTGTTTTCAATACCCGTAATGACCATCCTACTTTCATACGAGCCATTCTTTTTTATCCAAACGGTTGCCCCCTTTGAATCTCGTAATACTGCGTTCAGCGGAACTGCAATTGTTTTTCTGGTACTTTCTTTCAGAATCAGATTGGCTTGCATCCCAGGCTTTAACTCCATAGATGAATTAGGTATCTCGGCACGAATGAGATTTATTTTTGATTGAATCTCTAATTGTGGTGCGGCAAAGGAAATTCTGCTGTTCCATATTTTTCCCGGAAAACCATCTATTTTTACGGATACAGGGTCATTTTTTTCCATTAATCCTACTTCGGTAGAATAAAGTTGAGCCTCCACCCAGAGGGTACTGAGGTCGGCTATTTCAAACAACGCATCTCCGTCCATTATATAATCTCCTTCTTTTGTATTGACGGAAGTGACCACGCCAGCTTCTCTGCTATATATGGGGGTTACGTTACTAAAAGCTGTTTCGTTAGTACTTAATTTTTTTATCTGGGATTCGGTCATACCCCATAGAAGAAGCTTGTTTTTTGCTCCTTCAACAAGTTGATTATAATCAAAGTCTGAACCGGTCATTTGCGTCGCTTTTCCAAATGCTATCAGGTATTCTTTTTGCGCTGCCAATAATTCTTCGCTATACAATTCATATATCAAAGTTCCCTTCTTAATGACCTCCCCAGGATTTTTGACGTATAGACGTTCTATTCTTCCCGCTACACGACTGCTTATTTTGAAGCGTTTGTTTTCATTAATTACTAAAATGGCATTTAGGATTTTCTCTCTTCCTATATCACTTTCTCTAACCGTTATTAGCTTAATATTGGCTAGTTCTACCTGCTCATCACTTAATTTTAAACTATTTTGTTTATCATTTTTATCAATAATTATCTTAGTAAGATCCATTTTACAGATGGGACATTTTCCCGGTTTTTTCTCCATCACCTGGGGATCCATAGAACAGGTGTAAAACACGTTGTCAGGCATTTTTTCTCCGGCTTTTTTGTCACAAGACCAAAGCAAAAAGAGGATGATTATTATGGATATATTTTTCATGGCTTATTTAACTAAAACAAAACTTTCACTATCTACCAGGTACCAGGCATCGAAAGCGACGGTGTCTTTCTCGCTCAATCCTTCCAATACATTCATCTCATTAAGGATTCTATTACCAATAGAAACTTTATGTGTTTTAAAATATTTGTCTTCTTTTTTAAAGACGACGGTGTTGCCATTGCCCAGGTCTAGTAGAGCAGACGATGGAATCCAAAGACCTTTCTGTTCGTTTATGCTGATGGAGGCGCTTACCAATGAACCAATTTTGAAAACATGATGGTCACATTTTTCCAAATAAACTCTGGCACTTAAAAACCTGGAATCTTTTTCCAATATCGGTTCGATAAAACTAATCTTAGCCATCAATGGATTTTTTGGTGCTACTTCAGATACAATTTCAACGGCTTGACCAATTTTTACTTTGCTTACATCCTGTGGATATATCTTTAATATCACCCATAAATCTGTAAGGCTGATAATATTAAATACAGCTTCTCCTTTTTTTAAATACATCCCTTCTCGAATGTTGAACTCTGATGGCTGAGTCGCCATTCCACCCGCTGCTTTTTCACCCATGGGCATTACGGGCATTGTCAATTCATTTGGATTTTCCATTTGATGGATATGCCCACTTGCTGGTGCATAGATGGAAACCAGGTATTCAGCTTTTCTGGTTTTGGAAAGGTTTTGAACCTGTGACTCCGTCATACCTAACAGCATCAACCTTTGTTTCGAGGCATTCATTAATGAAATGTCTTCATCATGACTATTTAAAAGGAAAACATAATTTTGTTGAGCGGTCAATAATTCAGGACTGTAGATGTCCATTATTTTTTGCCCCTTCACTACTTCCTGAAAATTGTATTTCTCATATAGTTCCGCTCGCCACGCGCAGCGATCAGGCCGTCGTGCAGCTCGACGACAACGGGGCGATCCTCGAGAAGCTCGACGCGGAGCCGGGCCAGCGGCTCGTCGGCGTCGGGCTCGCCGGCAATCACCCGTACGCGTTGCTCGAGAAGCACGTGATGGATCCGATGCCCGACGTCGATGCGGGGCGCGGTCCGGTGCCTGCGATCGAGCAGTTCGCGCGGTTCATCACATCCGGGCAACCCGGCACGCCGCTCCAGTGGGGTGAATGGATCGACGCGGGCATCCCACTCGGCTCGTCGGTCGCGATCT
>JANYCO010000128.1 GCA_025360235.1 Cytophagales bacterium | reverse complement strand
TTTAGTTGCAATGCATTCACTTGATTATCTTGTGAAAAATTTCCTATTATCATATACTGATAAGCACTATCTGCAACCATACATTCTCTTATTGCTGTCCAAGTTGTGTCTTTTATGATATTTGGATCGAATATTTGCGGAGTTCTTAAAAGAACATCATCAATTAATGTATTAGTTTTAACTGTTGAGAAGTAGGCTCCAAGATTCGGTACCACAAATAAATTATTAGATGAAAAAGCTACGTAAAATTTAACACAATAAGACGTTCCTTTTATCATAGGTTGCATAAGTTTATTTTGCAAATATTCCCTTGATATTTCAATAGGTACCATCTTGCCATTACCAATTAATCCAAAGCCAACAACCCAATAAGGAGAAAAACCTCCATAAACATTCCCCGTTCTTGGTAACATATTTGAATAATTGGTTTGATTGAGCCATCTGTATGGGTCTTCTAACGGACATGAACTAGAATTTTGATATGGATAATTTATTATATCGGGAGTTCCTGCTGTTGGTAATGACCAACCTGGAGTTTCAGTAGAGAAAGGAGAATTATATTGCGCACTCTCACAAGTTACAGTAGTATTTTCAAAGCCTGGATTAGTAACCAAATTTTGGGCTTCACCATACAAAAAATGGAATAGACAAATTATAATAAAATATGTTTTTTTATAATTTGTCATAATGCAAGCCAGGCGATATTTCGATTTAACTTTATAATTAAAGTACTAATATAACTATTTATCACAATACTTTCAAGAGATGATCTTTATGATAAAGATCATCTCTTGAAAGTATTGTCCTTTTTATTACTAACTTGTATTAAATTTTATGAAATTAAACAACAATTTAATTGACTAAAAGATGAGAACAAATAATATACAATCATTGCAAATCGCATCCTATGTATTATTACATATACTTATCCTCTTTCATACGCCAATTTTTGCTCAAAAAGTTACCACCTATGCGGGAGTCTTTTACAAAACTAGCTTTGCGAATGGCACCTGTGATAAAGCGCATTTCAACTTTCCATACGGAGTAGCAGTAGATAGTTTGGGGAATATTATATGTGGCAGATACAAAGAATCATAGAATACGAAAAATTTCTACGTCTTGTTTTGTCAGTACCTTGGCAGGATCGGGAACGAATAGTCTTGTAGATGGCACTGGAACAGGATCAAGCTTCAGTTTTCCTAAAGGAATAACGGTGGACGGTCTTGGCAATGTATATATTGGAGATTTTAGCAATAATGCTATACGGAAAATCACTCCTTTAGGTGTTGTTACTACTTTAGCGGGCGGTGTACTTTTACCAGGTTCTATAAATGGTACAGGATCTGGAGCCAGTTTTAATGGCCCAACAGGATTAGCTGTCGATTCTTTAGGAAACGTTTATGTAGCCGATTATTTCAATCATAAAATTCGCAAAATTACATCATCTGGCGTGGTCACCACATTCGCTGGATCAGGTGCTCAAGGTTATTTGAATGGGATAGGAACAGCGGCAGATTTCAACTACCCTACTGGAGTAGCAGTAGATGATTCAGGGAATGTATTTGTTGCGGATTATGGCAATGATGTGATACGCAAGATTAGTCCTACCGGAATAGTAACAACATTAGCAGGATCAAATACTCAAGGTTCTGCAAACGGTACTGGTATTGCAACAAGTTTTAATAAACCTTATGGAATAACAATAGATCAATTAGGAAATGTATATGTTGGAGAGCAAGGTAATCGTTTAATTCGTAAAATTACTTATTCTGGTGTAGTGACAACTCTAGCAGGTGGAACTAGTAGTCCTATTTACAAAGATGGCAATGGAACATCTGCCGGTTTCGATTTTCCAGCTGGAATAGCTATAGACAGTTCTGGAGATGAAATGTATGTTCCTGATGTTGCCAATTCTTTAATACGTAAAATTAAAATCACCAATATAATCACTGTGACGGAACCTGCTCTACCAACAACTAAAGGTAACTTATATCCAAATCCCTCCAAGGATGAAGTTTATATTCAGTTGCCAGAAGAAATGAGAAACCAACTTGTCTACTATTCAATTATATATGATGCTTCCGGTAGACCCGTATATAATTATAGTTATGAAGGGATATCCGAGGTAGTGAAATTAAATATTGCAGGATTAGGTAAAGGATTGTATCAGGTATATATCATTTCGGGAAACTACAACATGAGCGAAAAGTTGATAGTCGAGAAATAAAAACAAAATACTTTATCAAAAAAATAAAAGCTATTTCGATACCTTTTCCAAAACACAAACACCGATATGCGAATTACTAACACATTTTCTTTCACCATTTGATTTTGTAACCTTACCTAAAACATAGGTTCTGATGCTTCCATAACTATCAGTACATACGCAATTGCGTTCTTTTGCGCAGGAACAAAAAGTGGATATACATACCAATGAAGCTAAATAGTCATCCCTTAAAAACCCAGTTTTAGCGAAGTTTTATTATTATAAAAAGAGACATAGGTTATTGATAAGAACCAGTGTTTTAAACTGTCTAAAGAAGATGCTATTTTTCGTAGCATCTTCTTTAAATTAAAGCCCGCCCCTGCGAGCACGCAATTGACAAAGTCCCCAAAGTTTCCCTTCAGAAAGTTCCTTGCCATTCTATGGTCGTGTTTTAAATGACCTATTACAGGCTCTATTGCCGCTCTCCTTCTGAACTTCACTCTTACCTTTTCTTTTTGATATCTTGTGCTGTTCGTTGGTAATGGTTTTGGAATAGTGATTACAGTGTCTTCTATTTTTCGTTTCCCCCGGTAGCCCCTGTCGCAAATAACTTCTTTTGGTAATTTACCAGTAGTGTAGTTGATTTGTTTCAGTGTTTGTTCTAAGGTATGAACATCGTATTCGTTTTTTTCAAAAGATGTAACAGCCACTATAACTCCCGTCTTTGCCGTTAATCCAATCGATACTTTACATCCAAACTCATATTGCTTATGGGCCTTGCCTTTGCTCATGCAATACACATCAGGTTCATGCAGTGAATAAATCTTATGGCTGTCGCTTCTTTTTTGTGAGAGAACCTTATCATAACGTTCAAACCTGCTTTTAGTAGCCTCGATAATTTCTTGCGGCAAATGATTTCTTAGCTGAGCGATTACTTTTCTGGCATATCTTCTTAAATCTTTTACCGCCTGACGAGCTTCCTTCTTCTTTTTGGGATGTCCTCCAAATCTTACTTTCAATTTGGCAGCAGAAGTTTTTCTTCTAAAACTCTGGTGCAGTTTCAAATTACATTTATCTGCTAACCGCCAGCATTCCTTCAGTATTGCTACTGCCAGCTTGGCATCGGTGGGGAAAGCAATATCTTTTTCCTGGACGGTGGTGTCAATGGTGACCATTTCATCCTGGGAGGCTTTCCCATGAAGGTCGGCACTTACTTTCAGAATGAATTCATGACCTTGTTTCTGGATACGTTTCCTGAAATGAACCAAATCACTTGGGTCGCAGGGTTGGTCGTGTCTGAAAAATTGTTCTCCGCAAAAGTATTGCCAGTAAGGATTCTCAATCCAACGTGGAATCAACGTCTCGTCCGATTCATTGAACATGCTCTTCAACATCAGCAAGCCCACCATGGTTCGGGTCGGAACACTGGGTCTGCCTTCCTTTGAGTAATAGACCTCCAATTCCTTGTCAATGGATTCCCAATCTATTTTATGGCTTAAAATAATAAGAGAATGTTCACTGGAGACCAGTTCTTTGAGTTGAATCTTAAACATGTTCAACTGCGGCTCATGCTTATGTTTTCCTTGCATTTCCCCTAGGATTTAACGCTTCGTTACAATTACTAAGGGAAATATAAGCCTTTTTTGATGCTATGCAATAGACGCCTAAAGGCTTTCAGTAGTTTTTAAGGAACGACGAATTATAAAATTTCTCAACCAACATTTTTTGACAAAAAAACAAGAGGCATAAAAAAAGAGAGATGATACTTTGTACCAACTCTCTTACATTATTTTCGATATTTCAATCCTGAAAATTTTAATTATTTAAGGATTACCATAGCTTTTTGAAA
>JANYCO010000046.1 GCA_025360235.1 Cytophagales bacterium | reverse complement strand
AGGTTGCAATTAAGGCACAGCTGCCCTTTGATAATTTATTGAGCAGCGACATTGCAAGTAGTCATCCTGATTACGTTCGAACTATTAAATTAAAAGACAGTACGTCCGATTTATCTATCTTTAATAATGCAATTTTGAATTTTGAAAAAAAACTTTGGCCTCTAAAGTTTCTTGATCTTGAAATACCCTGCTTTATTGTTCCAATTAAACCAATTTGGGCTTCGCAGTTGTTTGATTCAATAAGTGCAAACGAATTCTTATTTGGTGCAACTCCTGAGTTGTCTTGGAGCAAAGAAAATGTTTACTACAGAAGTTTAAGACCTGATGTAGAGATTTTTCCAGCTAGAATCTTATGGTATGCAAGTCAACAGAATGGTTTTGTTCGCCAAAAGACTATTGTCGCTTGTTCATATTTAGATAATGTTGCTGTGGGTGAGGCAAAGCAGTTATATTCTACTTTTAGGAGGTTTGGGATTTATAAGTGGTCTGAAATATCCAAATTGGCAAAGGGCGATGCTCATGGAATAATTAAGGTTTTGCAGTTTAGTGATACAGAGTTATTTGAAAATGCAATTAATTTTAGTTTGACTAATGATATTCTATTTGAAAACGGATTCAAAAAACAAACTTTTGTTTCACCAGTCAAAGTAAACAATATTGTGTTCAATAAAATTTATAAAATAGGGAAGAGCTAAAATGAAAAAATATCTTTTTATATCGATTAAGGAGCAATATTCAGACAGTATTTTAAATGGGACAAAAAAAATTGAACTGCGGAAATCTAGACCCAATGTTTCCGCGGGAGACTACATAATAATTTACTGCACATCTCCAGTGAAGGCAATAGTTGGAGTTGCACAGATTGAAAAGATAATTGAGCACAGCCCCAATCGGATGTGGAGGCTTCATTCCAAAAAACTTGGAATCGATCGGCAAGACTACTTGAAGTATTATGCAAATACAGAAAAGGCAATTGGGATTGTGCTCAGCGATGCAAGAAAACTTTCATTTAGTATTTGTCTAGCTTTGATTAAGGAGCAAATACCAAAATTTAGCCCACCTCAAACCTATAGATATTTTCATGATTTTACACTTCTAGAGAACACACGCGACTTTAAACTTACACCGTTTTAACATTCGCAGGTATCTCGGAAACGGATTTATAAAGGCGTCAAGACACCTCAAAGGTGTTATATGCTTTCTCAGTCGTTCGACATAAGTAGTAAGAAAGGACAGGATGAAATTCTGGTCTTTTTGGATGCCCAAACTCACCAAACCCTCAAAACAAGCCATTTTTGGCCTTTTGTGGTTCGCACGCCTCCTCCGTGCGGCCGCACGGGTCTTCGAGGCTGTGTGAAAATGAAGAAATGTTTACATTGTGTTGTCAACAAAACAATCGATAATGCATTATCTAACAGGCCACAATAGGGAACAAGCTCAAATTTTCACTAAGCTAGAAGATTTGGTATCAGCACGGCACTATGTAAGGCTAATTGATTTAATAGCGGAGAAATTTTTTATAGATAACGCACCCTGTTTTGGTGAAAAGGGAGATCAAAGCATTGGACGTAAGGCCTATTCACCTGCTCACCTATTAAAACTTTATATCTACGGTTACTTGAATGGTATTAGCAGCAGCAGAAAGCTTGAACGTGAATGTGCACGTAATTTAGAACTGATGTGGTTAATGAACCAGCTTGTACCTGATCATAAAACCATAGCCGATTTCCGTAAGGATAATGGTGAGGCTATAAAGCAATCTGTGTTGGCCTTTGGCAAATGGCTTCAACAGTCGGGGTACATAAAAGGGGATGTAGTAAGTATAGACGGATCCAAGATACGGGCGAATGCAAGCCAGTCATTTGATCTGGATCACGTTTCCAAAAAATTGGGGCAACTAGAAACGCAGCTACAAGAATACGTAGCGAAAACGTCTTGCACTGACCAACTGGATGAGGGGACTGAACAAGCCGAAAGGGAAAAAGGGGAATTGCAACAACACATAAAGGGCCTTCAACAACAGATCAATGAGCTCGAATTAAAAAAAGCTTTCTTGGATCAAGAGCAAGCCAAGAGGATAAGCCCTACCGATCCCCAAGCCCGCATCATGAAGATGCCGTCAAGGCAAGCACTTTTGTTACAATGTCCAAGTGGTTGTGGATGAGAAACATAAACTTATTTTATCTAATCAGGTATACAATCATGAAAATGACAAAGGGCTATTGAAGCCAATGGTAGAGCATACTGAAAAGGCACTTGGTCAAAGCCCTAAGGAAGTTCTTGCCGATGCGGGGTACCATCAAATGGATCAACTTGAAGAATTGGAGAAAAGAGGGATTGAATGCTACGTGGCAATAAACGAAAATCAGGAACAGGTAAAAGAACACGAACATGGGATTGTCTTTAAGTTCAATGAAGCAGAAAACATCTATCAATGTTCGCAAGGCCAAAGCTTGGCCCCTCAATTTGGAATGAAGCGGGACAAGCGGAGGGGCACCGAAGCACAAGCTTACAGGGGAACCAACTGCCAACCTTGCCCCATTAAGAAGTTATGCACAAAATCAGACACCGCCAGATCCGTTTACCGCTTCACAAATCAACAATGGAGAGATCGCTATAGAACCAAACTTAAAAGTGAAATGGGGGCATCGAAATTGAAACTCAGGAAATGTCTTTCTGAACATCCTTTTGGGACAATGAAACGCTGGATGGGTCATGTTCCACTTTTGCTTCGGGGAAAAGTGAAGGTTCAAACAGAGATAAACATCTACGCGATAGCTTACAACTTCAAACGGATGCTTAATGTGGCCTCATTTGAGGACTTGGAGAAATTGTTCAAGCCGATTCTCGTTAAAGATGCCGTTTAACAAAAGACACAAAAATACTTTTGCTAATGGTGAGCAGAAAATTTGATTTTCACACAGTCTCTGCAACGCGTGCCACCATTTTTCAGTACGTTACCCACATAAAACTGCATGTTGAAATACTACATTAGGATTGAACCACAAGATTAAGAAGGAACGCGTTGCAGAGGCTGTGTGAAAATCAAATTTTCTGCTCACCATTAGCAAAAGTATTTTTGTGTCTTTTGTTAAACGGCATCTTTAACGAGAATCGGCTTGAACAATTTCTCCAAGTCC
>JANYCO010000720.1 GCA_025360235.1 Cytophagales bacterium | reverse complement strand
GATGGCTTTTCAGATCCCGTCTCTAATACCTTTGAATTGCAACAATTAGCACCAGATCATAAAATATATATTACTGGGTGGGGTTCAGTTAAACACCTCCATGTAATTAATTAGTCGCTCCTCAAAAAGTCTTGAAACTCTCGTCTATCAACAGTTTTGATTGATTAAGGTTGATAAAAATTTGCAAAAAAACGAGGAGATCATTAAATTTTCTTGCAGATTTACTTCATGCTTCCAAAAGAAAAATTCACTTCTCAATTAGGCTTTTATAGCACATTTGAAGAACAGTTAAATCATCAACATCCACTTTATAAGTTGAGTAATCACATCAACTGGATCGTCTTTGATGAAGCTTTCAAAAAACATTATAGCCTAAACCAAGGTCGACCAGGTAAGACTATCCGATTGATGGTTTCTCTTTTGATTCTAAAACAACTTCGCAATTTAAGTGATGAAAGTGTAGTTGAACAATGGAGCGAAAATGCCTACTATCAATATTTTTCTGGAGAACAAATTTTTTCAAGTAAGAAGCCTTGTGTTCCAACTGAATTGGTCGAGTTTCGCAAACGTATTGGTGAGGCGGGAGTAGAATTAATTTTAAAAGAAAGTATTCGTATCAATGGAAGCGATGCTGATGATGATAATTTGAGTGGAGATACGACAGTGCAGGAAAAAAACATTACGTATCCAACTGATGACAAACTCTACAAGAAAATAATTTCAAAATGCAGGAGCATAGCTGATAAAGAAGGAATTCAATTACGTCAAAGCTATATTTTCACGATAAAAAAATTAAGCACCATTCAACGATTTAGAAGAAACAAAGGTGGAGATGCAAAAGCAAGAAAAGCAAGTAAGAAAATAAAAACGATTGCAGGAAGACTGGTTCGTGATGTAGAACGAAAATTATCCGCAGACACTTTACTAAATCACAGTGCAGATTTAAATTTGTTCAAGAAAGTACTCTCACAAAAAAGAGGCGAGAGTAATAAAGTTTATAGTCTTCATGAACCGGAAGTAAAGTGTTACACAAAAGGTAAAGAACATAAGCGCTTTGAATTTGGAAGTAAAGCATCGTTTCTTATCACGCAAAATACAGGAGTGATTGTAGGAGCACTCAACTTTACGGAAACACTTCACGATTCTAAAACAGTACCTGAAGCATTGGAACAATACCATCGATTAATGAAGAAAGAACCAAAAAATCTTTTCTTAGATAGAGGATATCGAGGTCCGAAAAAAATCGGTAACACTGAACTTCACACACCCAGACCTGATAAAAACATTTCAAAATCCAAGCGAAAAAGATATAAACGCAGAGCTGCAATAGAGCCGATAATCGGCCATCTGAAACATGATTATCGAATGATAAGAAATTACCTTAAAGGAACAGTAGGAGATGCAATAAATGTAATGATGGCGGCAGCGGCTATGAACTTTAAACGAATGATGAACAAATGGACCAGGCAATTTATTTTTTTCCTTCAAAATATATTGAAGACCCTAGACTTCAGTTATCGTTTATTCTTTAACCGAAAATTAGAAATGGCTTTTTGAGGGTCGACTAATTACCCTGACAGTCTAGGACTGGCTTGTGATGTGCAACAACATGCAATTGCATTGCCTGGCTATAATGATGGAACAATGCCCAATTACCCTAATTATGAATTAGGTGCCAAAGGAGGAACGGTCTGTGATAGTTTGCCAACACAAACTTCCACCTTGCTCTATACAAAAGAAGGGTTGGAAGTATTTCCGAATCCGGTTCAGAGTGTAGTATATATTTCTCAGTTAAAATCTGAAAAGATCATTACCATTGAATTGGTAAATGCTTTGGGAGAACAACTCCAGATTCATCCTTTGTCAGTCGCAGCAGACGATTATTTTCAAATAGACATGAGCGGGCTTCCATCCGGTATCTATGAAATTGATGTTAGAACGAGCAGTCGTTATTTGAGTAAGAAGGTGGTGAAGCTTTAACTCCAGAATGTTTAATTTTTACTGAATTATTTTTATTGGATTCCAATTTTCAATTATTTCTATTTCTGTCGAGTTGCTCTTCAGCATTGCTCGTTTCCTTTTCAAGTCGACATTCAAATTTCCCGAACTTAATTGGATAAATTACCAACTATTTTTGGCAACATTGCCAAAAAAAATAATGAGTTTTAATTTATACCAAGACCCATTATATATTAGTCCAATAATGTTAATAACTTTTTTTAATTATAATTGGACTAAAATATAAATAGTTATCTTTAAAGAAAAAAGATAAGTATGTCATCCCCTAAAACATTTAAGATTAAGGAAAGCGAAATCGAGCTAAAGAAGCTTTTAAAAATCAGCCCAGCTATGATTGCTAAGAGACTTCAGGCATTGTTGGTTTTTAAACGTAATCAGGATACTGGAATATCAAAGCGTCTGGTGGCTGATGAAATCGGAGTTAACCACAATAGTGTTCAAACTTGGAGGAGTATGTATATTAAAGGAGGCCTCCAACTGCTCATGTCACATTCGAATATAGGATACAAGCCAAGCAAAATTAGCGATGAGCAGGAACAAGCCATCAAAGAAAAATTAACCAATCCACAGAATGGTATGGTTGGTTTCATAGAGTTATTGGAATGGTTTAACAAGACCTTTAAAACGGACATAAATTATAAAACCTTTCATGGATTTGTGGTTAGAAAGTTTGCCGCTAAAATAAAAGTAGCAAGGAAAACACATATCAAGAAGGATGTCCAAGCCGTAGAGGCTTTTAAAAAAACTTTCAGCAAGTCTGTGAGGAAATCATCTTTGAAAAAGGGAAAGAGTTTGAAAAAATAAATCTTTATTGTCAGGACGAAAGCAGGTTTGGATTATTTACCAGAAACGGGAAAGGCTTAACCGCCAAAGGCATCAAGCCTATCTGTCTGTTTCAACAAGTGTTTGAGTCTCTCTATTTGTTCGGGGCTTTCTCCCCAATCACAGGTGATCATTTTGAACTGGAAATGCCGCATTGTAATACGGATACCTTTCAGGTTTTTTTAAATGAGTTCTCAGAAAAGTCACCGGATGAATTTAAAATCCTATTGCTTGATAATGGTGCTTTTCATAAAGCGGATAGATTGATCATCCCTAAGAATATCGCCTTACTTTTTATACCTCCTTATTCTCCTGAATTAAATCCGGCCGAAAAAATATGGTGGAAGATGAAAAGAGCTTTTTCCGGTAAGCTGCATAAAACTCTGGAAAATATCAGTGAGTTCATTGATAACCAAGTTGCCGTGCTCACAAATAAGGATGTGAAAAGTATCTGTATGTTTGAGTATATTTTCGCGTGCAATCTTTGGTCTAATACATATTAGGTAATGGTATTACCGATTTTTTTCGGACCTCGATATCCTCTAT
>JANYCO010000702.1 GCA_025360235.1 Cytophagales bacterium | reverse complement strand
TATAACGGGACTGCCAACCAGAAATGGACACTGTCGCAGGTTGAAAATGGTGTATATGAGATAAAAAACAATCAGGCAGGTTTGGTGCTTGACATTGCCGGGGCAAAAACCGATAACCAGACAGGGGTACAGGTTTACAATAATGTGAACGGTGCAAACCAACGTTTTGGTTTGTTACAGGCAGCGAACGGAACGTATTACATCCTAGCCATACAGGCAGCTAAAAATGTAGAGGTATTCAATGCTTTGCAAAGTGAAAAAGCAGGCATATCAATCTATACGCCCCTGGGCACAGATAACCAAATGTGGGATATCTTACCTATAGTTATAACTGGTATAGATGGTAATAACAACCCTAATACACAACAACTCATTTATCCAAACCCCACAAGTGGAATTTTTACTATACAAAACCTCACTAAAGGTCAGTTAACAGTGACAGATGCATTTGGAATGGTGATTTTGAAAAAAACAGAATTAACAGGAGATGCTTCTTTGTTTGACCTGAGTGCTTATCCATCAGGAATCTATTATGTCAATATTTCAGACAATGGACAAAGTTTAGTTTATAAACTTGTAATTCAGAAATAACAATATGATTAATTAAAAATGCACCCTGAAAGTCGGGTGCATTTTTTTATATTACATCTTATGTTCAGCGTACGCCTTAAATTCTTTAAAGCTTTCTGGTAATCTTGATTTAAAACCTTTCATTATGGTTCCTATCATGATTTTTCCCAATCCTTTAGGTTCAAACACTACTTTTTGTGTGAATTTAGTAGAGCCATTCACATCCTCAACCTTATAAGTATGTCTGAAATCTCCTAAATAAATCATGTTAAAAATCATCAATTTTGAAAAATGAGTGAATTCTTTGTTAGGAATTACATTCTCAAAAGTTACTGTTGCTTTTCCGGAACCTTTGAATAAACCTGTCATGACAGTTCCGTCCTTTATTGGACCATCTGGTTTTGTAGAAGCTTCTAGATATAATGTATTCCATTTAAGTTGCTCTTTTGGATTTAGTAGTTTTTCATAAACCGATTCTAACGGAGCATTTACCATTGTGTTATCAATAAGTTCAACCATATTTTTTTTGTTTAGTTAATACAATGAAGATTTGTATTTTTTTATATAATGTTTACCAGTAAAACGTGGACAAGTTAAAAATATTTTAAACAATTAATTAATACAAATATTACAAATAAACAGTAAATCAATCCTTTATCATCAAATTAATTTTTTAAATGAAACCAACCTTCTGTTTTTAAGAGAAATAGCTTTATTACATATTTTAAACTGTTGCTTTTAGATGCAAAACTTTCATAATAAGTTTATTACATATAAAATACCTTCGTGCAGATTTTAAGTATTTGAAAACTGCAAATATTACACAAGTGATACAGTTCGACCTTTGCACAGAAAATTAATCCCATATTGAAAATCATTATTCTTAACTCCAAAAACTCGTTTTCGTAATCACGCTAAGGTTAGTTAAAAATGGCACACTATTAACTTTCAAATTGGACTTTAAGAATACCAGAATTTGAATGCTAGGCTTATTTTACGGCTCACTATCTTCATTCTTGTTACAAATATCTATCTCTATTTCAGATTAAAAAATACCCTAAATCTTACCTATCTTTTATCTAGTATCTGTAATTCTTTATTGTTTAGGAAGAGACGGTATTGAATTTCAATTCTTATGGCCAGGGCTTCCATGGCTTAATTACCTGACACATTTTTACTTTACTCAATTTTTATTGATTGCTGCAGCATTGTGTTATTGCATTCAATTTTTACAATTAAAATCCTGGAACAAACCTATGCTCATTGTATGCTTACTGGGTATTTCTTAAAATGATTATTTTAAGCTCTGCAGTTTCTGAAATAATCATTTCTCCAATCTGGATATTTGGTTTTGACTTTGTATTTCTTGTATTGCCAATCATAGATGGTATAATGGCCATAAAAAGTGGCCGTGTAGAAGCTGGTTTCTATGTGACTGCAAACGTTGTTTTATACATTGGATTTTGCCTCATGTTCTTTGATATCAGCTATTCTAAAGTTACCCTCTCATTTATTTAATTGGTATCTCATCAATATTGGTTTGAAAAATGGATATTCATACAAAAAGTGCGGCTATAAAAATTCATTCTAAATAAGCATGATTTGGCAAGGAGATGCAAAGCTTGCGATTATCTCGAATCTCCAACAGCTTATACTTTACTTCAGAAGCAAATTGCCCTTGCAAAAAGCATTCTATCTATTATACCAGCTGAATTTATAATGAATTATTAGAAAATGAGTTAGTCCTAATCCTTGGACTTAGAAAAGAAAGTATCCTTTCTTTCAAAAAAATGGAAGATTAAGAAAAATTATATCTCAAAAAATAATAAATCAAATGCTGAAGGCTGGCAGGCTTATCTGTTGTGAAATTTTTCGAACATTATAAACACGAAAGACGTTTAAGACCTTAATTAGTTTGTTGATAAGTTACATATCTACTTAATATATAGAATCTTACTTCTAAATGCAATAATAAATATTTTCATAATTTCAATTAGATGTAAAATTCACTTTAAAACTTGTAAAAAACTCCTTTTGATAATAAAAAATGGTGTTACCTAAAAGTAAATGTTCTTTTTCATGACACTCAAAGGCGTTTTTTAATTATGAATAATTTAATAAATATTTGAATTAAGTCAAGAATAAACGTTACTTTGCATTATCTAAACAAAAGGATTGACATCACGTTGTTCTGCAAGAGTTATAATTCATAGTAGAGAAAATGATGTTTGACTTCAGTACTTCAATTAACCATTAAATATTAAAAGGATGATACCATTTTACTCGAGATTGCTTCTTAGTATTTCTAACGGAAAGTCACTTCTGAAAATATCATTGATCTCAACGCTTGCATATTCTTGTTTTAATCAAGCCTTTTCACAAGATATTTCCAAATACACCAATCATGAATTATATCCATACCTGATACGGTCAAAAGAGATATTAGACCGACTCGAAAAGAATATAAGGATAGATTCTTTAAGCTCTGATCCCTATATCAAAATAGATGCAGAAGCAGAAAGAAGTGAATATAGGTTTCTTAGTACTTCTTTAAAAGAGGAACTAAGCATTATAGACCAAAATCTTAGCAGGTCCTGGACGAAATTTGATATAACACAATACGGTGCTGATCCAACCGGAGTAATGGACAGCAAAGCCGCTGTTGACAAAGCCATAGAGGCGGCAAAGAATTTTGGTGATGGGGCCGAAATATGGGTCCCTCAAGGCAAATATCTTTTCAGCGGCCTAATCAAACTTTATAATTTTAACAACTCAAAATTTACGGGAAATAATTCTGAATTCATATTTAATACAGCTTGTTCTGCATTTGAGGTTTATGAATGCCGGAATTCAGAAATTTCCGGACTCAGCATCGATTTCAGCATTTTGCCCTGGACCCAGGCAACTCTAGAGCGTATTGTTGGGAATGATATTTATGTCAGGTTCGACCAGGGTTACAACGAACTGTTATCGTGGCATAATTCAAACTTAAGATTCTACGATGCCAATTCAAAACTATTATTATTTGGAGCATACCGATGGCTATATGATAAACCAAACGCTCAAAAACAGACAGATGGAACATGGAAGCTTCCTGCTTTAATCGGCGAGAATCAACAATATCCATTAAACCAGACACCAGTGGGATCCAAGGTGGTTATTTTATCAAGATCGGACGATGCTAATTATAATTTTGAAAAGCAATTTCCGGATGGAAGTTGGTCAAGTGCAGGATTTAATGTTTTAAAAGGTGACTATCTTACTTTTAAGAAAATTAATATTTATGCTGCATTCCAGGCTGGAATGAATACTATCAATTGTTCAGGCCTGAAATTTATTGAGTTAAAGATTATGCCAAAACCTGGCACAGACAGGCTGGTTTGTGGAAATACCGATCAGAATCCACAGAATTCCGGAAGAAAGGGAATATTTCTTTATAAAAGCGTCCTTCAATCCGGTAATGATGATGCTAGCTGTATAGCTGGTTTTATGAATCCTTTGGATTCTTGGAAGGACGCCAGAACTATTGTAATACCAGGTGGATATTCACCAGTATGGTCTACCTATAGAAACGGGGATGGGGTCTGGATTTTAAATTCATCAAACGGTCCAGTATTATTCTTTGCTATAGCCACCCAGGTGAGGGCTGGTAATGGAGAGTTTACTGAAATTGTGCTTGACAGAGATGTTCCCCAAGCTGTCAGAAGTGCTACCGGAAATTTTGTATTGAGCAACAACTCTAAAATGGATGGAACTATTTTGCTTGATAATGACTGGAGTAATGGGACTGCAGCAGGCATAAGGCTATTCTCTTCGAACACGATAGTTGAAAATAACAGGGTAAGTCATTTTTTTTACCCTTCAACACTTTTAGAACTGGTGATAGAAGGATGGTGGCATGCGGGATATGCACCTAGAAATCTTGTGTTTAGACAAAACAAGATAAGCAATGATAATACTGGCCAGCCATTTGTTTTGCAATATTACTTGAAAGACCTTGCTAATCCTCTGCAATGCATCTTCAGACATTTTGAAGTTACAGGGAATACATTTACAGCTTCAAGGCCTCTTTCTTTGAAGCTAATTGGTAGCAGTACTTTTGCCAATAACGTTTATAATATCAACAATGGTGTAGGGCAACCAATTGTTCTGGAAAACTCCTGTGAGAATACCATATCCTATACCAAAACCCTTAATATACCAGGAAGAATTGAAGCAGAGGACTATGATACTTATTTTGATATTGACCCGGAAAATAAACTGGGCAAAGGAAGGGAAGACGGGGTAGATAAAGAAACAAGTTTAGACCTAAATGCAAGCTTAAGTATAGGGTATTTGGAATCATCTGAATGGCTTACATACAAAGTGAATGTAACTAGCACTTATTATTATGACATCGCCGCAAGGATTTCAGGCTTCGGTGGAGCGATCAGGGTAAAGGTGGATGGAAAAGAACTTATTTCTCCTGTTAATATTCCTTCAACAGGTGACTGGCAGAAGTGGCAAGACGTTATATTAGGTAAAATTCAATTGAATATGGGAGCACATGACATTCAATTTTATTTTGAAAAAGGTGGTTTCAACCTTAATTATCTTGATTTCAGCGCTTCTGATGTAATTTTCAATCTGCCTACCAAAATTGAAGCTGAAGATTATACATGGGGAGGTGAAGGAAAAACATATCATGATCTCATACCTGGCAATCAGGGCTTGTTTTACCGTGCCGATAGTGTTGATATAGAATCGTGCAATGATTTAGGAGGTGGTTTTAATATTGGATATATTCAGTCAGGAGAATGGGTTCAATATAAAATCCAGTCAGCCAAAGCCACAAATTATAATTTTACATTTCGTATTGCCAGTGTCAAACAAGGTTTGCTTGGAATTGATATAAACAATAAGCCGGTAAAATCTAATATTCAAACCCCGGTAACGGGAGACTGGCAAAAATATACTGATTTTACTGTTGCCAATGTACCCGTTCCAGCAGGAGTCTCTTCTCTTAAAATCAAATTTATAAATGATGGATACAATTTCAATTATGTAAGTATTGATCCTATTTTACTTACCGGATTAAACCCAGAAGACAATTTTATTAACGAAAACATTTACCCCAATCCCACAAAAGGGAGGTTTACGGTTCAAGTTATAGATAATGCGAAAGTTTCGGTTTACAATATGGAAGGAAAAAAAATAATTGAAAAAACAATCTTCAAAAATGAACAGACTGAATTTGATCTTACAAAGGAGAATGAAGGAGTTTATACAATACAAATCCACAGTGAAAATAGAAACATGGCCAGTAAATTAATTCTCCGTAAGTAAGGATATAAGGAAGACTATTCCTGCTTTGCCCACTGAGCTAAAAAGGTTATAGGGATGGGTCTATTTCAGGTTCCCTACCCTTGATAATATGAGCATTATTTTAACAAAATCTTTCACAGAAAGTCTCAATTAACGTAAGTATATATGAATAAAATATTACTACTAAAACAATTTGTAGTTCCTATCATCTGTTTGTGTTTTTCATTAGAAGTTTTTCCTCAAAGCGTACTTTCAGGAATTAATTTTTATGTTTCACCAACCGGGAATGATAATGCTACAGGGTTGAGTTCAAAATACAGTGTTTGTGGAAATGATGGTCCGGTAAAGACTATTAAAAAAGCAATCAGCCTGGTTAAGAATTACAGGTCAAATAATTTAAATTCTTCTTCTGCAGTAAATATCTGGCTTCAAGGTGGTACGTATTATCTGGATTCGATGCTGGTTATTACACCAAATGTTACAGGTAATACTCCCACAACATTTGCAAATTATCCGGGCGAATCTCCTATAGTAAGTGGTGGGAGGGTAATAACTGGGTGGCAATCAGGTACACAAAATGGCTTTCCTGTATGGAAAACCATAGTTCCTGGCGTTGCAGGCCGAAAATGGATGTTTCATCAGATTTGGGTTAATGGCGAAAGAAGAAGAATGGCACGTTTTCCTGAAAGTGGAACCTTGGAGGTTGATGGGGTTGATGAGGCATTTAATTATAAATGGCAGGAAGGCAAATTGTTAAATAATTTTACATTTAAACAAGGTGACCTCAAATCATGGAGCAACTTAAAAAGTGCCGAAGCAGTGGTTGCCACAGCTTGGGTTGACAACCATATGCCTATTGAAAGTATTAACCTGGGAAGTTTAAACATAAAATTCACCAAAAGGTTTAATTGGACATTGGCAAAGGGAGAACCCTACTATATTCAAAATGTTCCGGATTTTTTAAACACTCCCGGGGAATGGACATTAGATTACGACTCAGGAGAATTAGTATATTATCCTAAACCTGGTGAGGTTATGGGAACAACTGAATTAATTGTCCCTGTACTTGAACAGCTTCTTACAATCAAGGGAAATGTCCCCGGAAACAATCCAGTTAAAAATCTCAATTTTCTAGGGATTACTTTTTCTCATAACGAATGGTATTTTCCTGTAAATGCCCCCGCAACTACGCGTACGAGGTGCATTGATTCTTGGCAAGACCAATTATGTCCGGATATTAATGGGTATGGCCAGGCCTCAGCAGGATTAATTGGAATGATTCAGGCTGATGGACTGTTAAATAGCAAATTTGAGGGATGTCAATTTAGAAATGTGGGGACATATGCCTTAAGGATGACTGTAGGTTGCCAAAACAATCAAATTTTAGGTAATAATTTTTATGACCTTGGAGGTGGCGCAGTTCATATGGGGCAAATTGATCCCGGTGGCTATTTCAGTGGCACTTATCCAGGAAATGAACAAACTTCTAATAATGAAATTACGGACAACAAGATTTCTGATGGAGGTTTGCTTTTTCATAGCGCAGTAGGAATTTTAATAGGACAAAGCCATAGCAATAAAATTTCGCACAATACGATCTCAGAATTGTTTTACAGCGGAATAAGCATCGGATGGGCCTGGGGCTATACGCCAACTAATACACATGATAATCTGATAGAATGGAACCATATACATCACATTGGTCGCAAAAGCTCCGGAGAAGGGCCTTACCTGAGCGATATGGCGGCCTACTATTCATTGGGAATACAGCCAGGGACTATTATTCAGAATAACTTATTTCATGATATAGAAGCAGCAAAATATGCAGGTTGTGGCATATATTTTGATCAGGCTACTTCAAATGTAATTGCCCGTAATAACATAATTTACAATACTTTCGATGGGGGTTTCTTTCAGAATTTCGGTAGAAATAATCTAATTGAGAATAATATTTTTGCATTTGACCGCAACCGAAGCCTTAAGGCATACCAGGCAAGTGATTCGGAAACCGATTACAGGTTTACTTTCCGAAAAAATATAGTCTATTGGAAAGGGACAACAAATAATCCAAATGAAGGAACATCAAATTGGAATGTAAGGTTGTGGAACTTGTCTTACACGAATAGAAACCTATCCATTGATTCTAATACTTACTGGTTTGAAACACCCGGAAGGATAGAAACTGAAATATTTAATCCCTATTCTATCGGATCAGGTTTTGATAGTTGGAAATCTAGATCTCAACAGGATTATCATTCTATTGTTCAAGATCCTTTGTTTACAAACCCATCACAATATAATTTCACTGTAAATCCAGCATCACCAGCATTTCCCCTCGGTTTCAAAGCTTTTAATTTAGATGGGGTAGGCTCAAGGAAAATTAACGACGCCACTACTTCAATTTCGCCCTCAGTGACAGCTATGGCTACACAATCAAGCACCGATTATAATGCGGTCGCAGCCCGTGCTTTTGATGGTAACATGAATGGTGACTTTCAAGGAAATTCTGTAACCCATACTCTTACTGAAGCTAATCCCTGGTGGACTGTGGACAGACAGATTTCTCAACCTATTTCCCAGATTAAAATTAATAACCGCACAGATTGTTGTGCAGATCGCTTACATGATTTCTATGTTTTTGTATCTGACAAACCTTTTAATTCTGTTGATCCTATTTCAACTTCTACGACTCAAGGTGTGTGGTCTTATAAATTTTCTGGCATAGCAGGTGCAGAAACAATAATAAATGTTAATGTAAGTGGCAGATATGTGAGAATTCAGGTGCCTGGGAACAATGAAGTCCTATCTTTAGCTGAAGTTCAGATAATTAATGGAAATTCTTCAAAAGCTTTCATTACATCACCATCATTGTCGTTCTGCCAGGGCGGAAACCTGCTATTAACAGCTAGTGCAGGAGTTTCATATAAATGGTATAAAGATAATGCTGTAGTTAGCACAAATTCTACTTTTACTGCAACCACTGCTGGCAAATATGCAATTGAAGTGACAAATTCCGATGGTTGTAAAGCTACCTCTTCAGTCAGCGATGTCTCAGTAAATCCAAACCCTGTTATCGTACATTATGCCAGTGTAAATAGCGGGCCCTTTGCAATTCAACAGAATATTGATCTTTGCTTAGGGAGTTCAGTATTTTTTGGTCCATGGCCGACAGTAGAGCAGGGATGGTCATGGAAAGGGCCAAATGCCTTCACTACAACAGGAAGAGAATTCTTTGTAGACAAATTTACAGATCAAAATGCGGGAGCCTATACGGCTACGTTCAAAGATCAAAATGGCTGTATTGCTACCAGTAGTTTTAATATTACTATAAATAAACCTATAGCTCAAATTACACCTTCCGGCCCTACAACTTTATGTCAAGGTAGTTCAGTTTTACTAACAGCAAGCCAGGGAGACAAATACAAATGGATAAGTGGAAATGTCCAGGTTGGTACAAACTCTACTTATACAGCTTCCAATGCTGGAACATATTCTGTAGATGTTACTAATACCAAAGGTTGTACTGCAACATCTTCACCCATACAGGTTAATATAAATACGCCTCAGACAATAACTATTAATTACATAGTAAATGGAGGAACGGTTAAAACGGGAAATGCTGAAAAACTTTGTAATGGAGATGCAATACAATTTGATGCACTTCCACTAAACAGCAAAAGCTGGAA
>JANYCO010000698.1 GCA_025360235.1 Cytophagales bacterium | reverse complement strand
TCCCTTCAGGAATATACAATTACTATGTCATCATGTATCCTGAAGTGCATCCTGTCTTCAAACCCTTCATGTTTATGTTCATGAGTGGTAGTAAATATACCGGCTTCAAGGAAATGGACTATGCCTGGAAAAATGCGATTTTTTGTAAAATGGAATGTGCTTATCACCTCTGCAATATTTATATTAAATACGAAGGGACCCCACTACTAGCCTATGAATATACGAAAGCCCTTTGTGATAAATATCCCAAAAATTTATTTTTTGCACTACGACATTGTGAAGTTTTACTTGCGAAAGGAGAGTATAAAGAAGCCGAAAGAATAACATACAAACTCAATAAATCAGGGAAGAAATATTTCGTAGCTACTTCCTATGTTTTCTACGCGATGCTTTATGAAAGTTATTATAAAGAACCGGAAAATGCTTCGAGATTTTTTCTTAAAGCAATTCAAACGTTTAAAGAAACTGCAAATCCGGAAGCCGATTATTTAAGTTTTGCTTATGCAGGTATGGGGCGGTATTACAAAAATGCAGGAGACAAAACCAAAGCAACAGAGTATTACAAAAAATGCCAGGCAATAGCAGAATATCATTCGATCATAGAAGAGGCTAATACTTATTTGTTAAAAAAATAACCTGTACTTTTACCTTATTAGGACAAGGTATTGATTTTCAATATCTTTAATCAAAATAAAAAACCAAATAACTTTTCCCCCTTCGTTTCCGAATCTTAAAAAGTTTAATAACTTTGTACAGCCTCAAAAGCCGTTTTTACGGCATTTTAGAACATTTTAACAATAAAATTAATGAACACAATAGTTTTACTATCTGTACTTGGGATTACTGCTATGTTGTCCGACATCTTAGGGTTCAAAAAATACATCTGGTCCATTATTTTAATGGGACTTGGAGCTTCCCTTTTCATTACCTGGATCGAGTGGACTTTACCAGGCATGTATTCCGGCCTTATTTATGAAGACAACATGGTCTATTCCGATAGTTATTCAGTCGCTTTTTCAGGCTTGATTCTTACTTTAGTTACCATCTGGTTTATCATCTCCAGAGATCAATACGCTCCAGGAAACGAGTTCAATGCTTCTGACAACTATGCTCTGGTTCTTTTTGCTACTGTAGGTGCATTGTTACTTACTTGCTATTGGGATCTTTCTTTGCTTTTCTTAGGAATAGAAATTCTCTCTATTCCATTATTCATATTAGCAGGAAGTCGTAAACATGATCTTGCTTCAAATGAATCTTCTTTAAAATATTTTCTAATGGGAGCTTTTGCCACGGGAATTCTATTATTTGGAATCACCTTGATTTATGGCGCATGTGGTAGTTTCAAATTGCCTGACATTGCAAGTTATGTAACTTCAAATAATGGAAATTTACCCGTTATGTTTTACACAGGAGTTCTTTTAATAATGGTAGGACTAGGCTTTAAGGTCTCTGCAGTTCCTTTCCACTTCTGGACTCCGGATGTTTATCAGGGAGCTCCAATGTTTGTAACTGCATTCATGGCTACCGTAGTTAAGACTGCTGCCTTTGCTGGTTTCTTTAGATTATTTTCCACCTGTTTCACTTCTATAAATTCAGGCTGGTCACTTACATTATCGTTAATAATAGCTGCTACTATTTTAGTCGGAAACTTCCTGGCTGTATACCAAACAAGCGTTAAAAGAATGTTGGCTTACTCTGGTATTGCTCAGGCCGGATACATTCTCTTAACTATTTTAGTATTAAATGGAGAAACAAAAACTGCACTCCTACTTTATTTAGCTTCTTATTCATTTGCAACCTTAGCTGCTTTCACTGTACTTTACCATGTTACAAAAACAAAAAGCGAAGACAGTTTTGATGCTTTCAATTCTCTTGGAAAAACAAATCCATTCCTTGCCTTTATAATGACCGTAGCAATGTTGTCTCTGGCTGGTATCCCTCCTACTGTTGGCTTCTTTGCTAAATTTAATTTATTTGCAACAGTTCTGAGAGCAGACATGAACAATATCTGGTTAATTGGTGTAGCAGTTTTAGGCTCTTTGGTAAGTGTGTATTACTATTTCAAAGTCATCATAAACATGTATGCAAAAGAAGGACAAACATCAACTGACATAAAACTTAATTTTACTTATAAAACAGTATTGGTAGTATTGGTAGGCATAATTGTTCTTCTAGGAATTCTGCCTGGATACATCCTTGGTATAAGTAAATTGTAATTTATTTACCAGCGATGATTGATAGCGAAACGTTTACCCAGTTAACAAGTCCAGAAAAAATAATTCAAACCGGTGGTTTATTATTAGTACTTGCGGTCATCTTTGCTGAGAATGGTTTATTCTTTGGTTTTTTCCTTCCGGGAGATACTTTATTGTTTACAGCCGGACTCCTTATTGCTACAGGTGTATTTCCAATCCCCATTTTCGTATTGCTGCCCAGTGTTTTTGTGGCAGCAGTCTTAGGCAGTTTATTTGGCTATTATTTTGGCCTTAAAACCGGAGATAACTTTCGAACTAGAAAAGAAAACTTTTTTTTTAAGAAAAGATACATAGAAGCTACCGAACTATTTTTTAATAAGTATGGTGGAAGAGCATTGGTACTGGCGCGTTTCCTTCCAATATTAAGAACATTCACCCCAATATTAGCAGGAATGGTAAAGGTCCCTTTCAGGGAATATCTGATGTATAATCTTATAGGAGCTTTTTTCTGGGTTTTCTTCATGACTCTTTTTGGATACTATGTTGGTGTATGGTGGCCTGATGCAAAAAAGAATCTCGATTATATTATTATCGGAATAATCGTAGTTACATGGATCCCTGTAATAACTACTTACCTTAAGGAACAGAGAAGAAAAAAACAAGAGCAACAGGCAGGAGAAATAAAAAATAGTTAAGGCATCTCTGCCATTTTTATCATAATTTTTTCTAATCTTGAAATCATTGCAGCGTTACTGCAAGTGTAATTATTTGCCAATAAAGAAAAACTATACATCTCCCCCGATTTTGATTTAAAATATCCACTGTAACAAATCACTTTGGTTAACGTTCCACTTTTTACTCTCATATTTCCATCAGCTGCTGTTCCCTTTCCAATACGCGTTACCGTGCCTGATTGCCCCATAACTGGCAAGGTTGCATAAAAACTATTGAAAGAGCTATCTTTAGAATACAAATACAAAGCCTTAGCAAGTTGTGAAGCTGAAATTCCATTGTTTGGAGAAAGTCCGCTGCCATCGTACATAAACCAACCATTCGTTTCTAATCCCATTTGTTTCCATTGTCCCTGAACTGCTTTTATACCGGCCTCAACAGATCCTTGCTTATTTTTTTTCACTCCACAGGTTTTCAATATAGCCTCAGCATTGAGATTGATACTGTTCATATTCGTTTGTTTAACGATATCTTTCAATAATGGGGAGTTATGAGTATAGATTATTTTCCTTGACAACTTAGTAGCATTTACTTTTAATAATACTGCTGGTTTCCCTTCTGTTCTTATTTTCAAATTTAAAAGTGCAGTAGTCAATAAGTTCGCACAAAGCAATGGAGGATTTGGGAGTGCTCCACGAATTGAGAATTGATCTGTATTGGCTGGAATCGTCCCTCTTATATAAATATAATTTGAATTTGGAGAAGAATAAATATAGGCGTTATCTCCTGAGCCTGCTGCTCCGGTCATTACTTCATTTACAATTGTCGTTTCTTTTAGTTCTGGATTAATTTTAACAACTCTAGCGGAATCCCCTGGAAAAGTACCTTTAAAATAAATTCTGTAAAGATTTTCATTTATATTTAATCCAAAAACTCCTGCTCCATAGTAATTTCCTATATCTCCCCAAGGCCAATGATCAGGGATAGTATTTTGTTCAAAAATAGTAGGGTCAGCAATTACGGCTCCGTTTATTTTTTTTATACCAGCCTCTTTTATTTTTTTCGTCCATAAATTAATTAAGTCTTCCATACCTGGATATCCCTTATACCTGTCTGACCCCAAACTTGGATCACCACTTCCTGTAATGTATATATTTCCTGAGAGGATAGAATCTTTAATCTCACCATCGTATTCCAATAGTGTTTTGAAAACATAGTTTTCTCCAAGTATTTTTAAAGCTGCAGCGGTGGTAAGCAATTTCAGATTGGAGGCAGGAGACATATTTTTAACCGCATTTTCAGAAACGATTTCTTTGCCTGTTTTCAATGACTGAATACTTAATCCCAATTGACCATAAGACATAATTGGATCATTTGAAAGTTTGACAACTTCTTGAGAAATACTATATCCCATCTCAGACTGACCGTAAGAAATAAGATTAATAAACCCTAATAAAAATAAAATAAGAAAAAATATTTTACACATATCTATATATCAATTAATTATATTAATTTACAAGATTTTAAAACTGACCTATATCATTAAATTCTATGACTATTTTTATAGTATAATTAGCAATAATTATCGTAATTTTACACTGCAATAAATAGAAAACATGCCCTCTATTAATTCTAAAGATAAGAAAATTTCCAACAAAGGAATTTATGTCGCCATATTAGTAATATTCTCTTGGCTTGCATTTATTTCTTTTGCTTTTAGCTACAATACTTATCTTTTAAATCCTTGGAATATTCTTATTGTACTAGCGCTTACACACCTCTATACCGGCTTGTTTATTACTGCACATGATTCAATTCATGGTACGGTCAGTAGTTCCCAAAAAATGAACACTATTATAGGAACAATATGTGTAATTTTATATGCTTGTCTTTCCTATAAAAACATTAAAGAAAAACACAATAACCATCATAAATTTGTTTCGACTCATGAGGACCCTGATTTTCATAATGACAGTTTCCTTATATGGTTCTGGAAGTTTATGCGAAACTACATGGTGTTAAAGCAATTATTATTAATGGCTATCCTATACAATGTATTGAATTTTCTTTTGGGTATTTCACAATTAAACCTAATTCTATTCTGGATTATCCCTCCTCTTTTAAGTGCGTTACAATTGTTTTATTTTGGCACTTATCTTCCACACAAGAATCCAGATGAAATTAATAACAGTTACAAATCCAGAACGCAGAATATAAATTTAGTTTTAGGTTTTATTTCCTGTTACTTTTTTGGCTACCATTACGAACATCATGCTAAACCTTCTATCCCATGGTGGAAACTTTGGAAGGAAAAATTACCACAAAATTCTTAATTAGAAATGTCTGAAAAACAAAAAACCTGTGCCATAATCGGCTCTGGGATTGCAGGGCTGGGTGCTGCCATAAGAATGGCAAATAAAGGGTATAAAGTAACTGTTTTTGAACGAAATAGTTTTCCTGGTGGAAAATTATCTTCCTTTGAAAACAAAGGTTATCGTTTTGATTTCGGACCTTCTGTTTTTACAATGCCTCAAAATGTTGAAGATTTATTTTCTCTTTCTAAAAAAAATATAAAAGATTATTTTGAATACATCCCTCTTAATCCAGGATACAAATATTTTTACGAAGATGGTACAATCTTTAATGCTTACTTTCCTAAAGAGAGATTCGCGGAAGAAGCTGCTAAACAAACTAATGAAACAAAAGAAAATATTTTAAATTATCTTGACTATTCGGAAAAAATATACAACCTCACAAAAGAAGTTTTTCTTTTGAATTCACTTCATAAAATAAAAAATTTCCTCAACTGGCATACGGTTAAAGGTCTTATAAATTTTGGAAAAATTGACGCTTTAACAACCATGAATAATGCAAATACAAAATGGTTTAAAGATCCCCGAATCGTTCAGCTCTTTAACAGATATGCCACATACAATGGTTCAAGTCCTTTTCTTGCACCAGGCACCATGAATGTGATCCCTCACTTAGAAATAAATATGGGAATTTTTTATCCAAAAGGTGGTATGGTATCGATTACAGAATCTATTGTAAAACTTGGGAAAGATATTGGAGTAAACTTTGAATTCAATAATGGTGTTAGTGAAATTATTCTTGAAGGCAAAAAAGCTAAAGGCGTAAAAACAGATAAAGGAATTTATGATTTTGATGTTGTGATAAGTAATATGGACGTTTACAATACCTACCACAAACTTATGCCAAACCAAAAACGTCCCGAAAAAATTTTAAGTCAGGAAAAATCAAGCTCTGCTATCGTTTTTTATTGGGGAATAAAGAAGAATTTCGAACAGCTTGGTCTTCATAATATCTTCTGGGGTAAAGAGTATGAAAAAGAATTTGATACCGTAGTGAATAAGAAAAATATTTACCAAGACCCAACAGTGTATATCAATATTACCTCCAAGCATTCCCCTTCCGATGCTCCTGAAGGTTGTGAGAATTGGTTTGCAATGGTCAACGCTCCGAACAATAGTGGTCAGGATTGGGATACAATAGTTAAGGAAACAAGAGAGAATGTCATTGCTAAAATTAGCAAAATGTTAAAAACAGATATTCGTCCTTTGATAGAATGTGAAAGTCTGTTTACACCAATCGTTTTAGAACAAAAAACAGCAAGTGCTTTTGGAGCTATATACGGTAATGCATCAAATAATAAGTTTGCGGCTTTTATGCGTCATCCCAATTTTCACAGCTCGATCAAAAATCTTTATTTCTGTGGAGGTTCTGTTCATCCGGGGCCTAGTATCCCTCTCTGTCTTATGAGTGCTAAGATTGCTACGGATATGATTGATTAATAATTTACTACTAATTTCCCGGAATCAGTTCGTAGCTCAATAACTCCTGTAAGAATATTTTTATATTTCTCAGGCAGTACCATCACCAAATCTTTAGGCGTTAGCGTAAGTATAAAATCAAACATAAGGTCTCTGTCCATATACTCCAACTCTATATCTATCGGAACTATTTTGGCTATGTCACCTAAAACAAGGTTACCGGCAACATTGAATTTTTGAATTTTATCAGTGGCCTTATCCAGTTTTACAAATGGTATTACCGATGTAAAATAAAGATTCTGAAAATATTCTTCTTCAAATACTTCTTCCAGAAAAACTTTGGCGTCAATACTGTCTAATGATTTAAATTTTTCTAAAGAAAGATTAAATGAAAATGTTCCATCATTCATATTTACAAGAAAGGTAGCATTGGTTGCAATAAGTTTATAATCCCTTTTGCTACCTTTTAGAACCATTGTAATTGGGTTTTCACCCTGACACTGCTGTCCGAAGCCAACTGCAATGCTCACTGGCATAAACAAAACTAAAAGGATTATTTTTAAATATTTCATATTCTAAAAAATCTTATTATTAAATTTTCCTACTCCAACATCTTCACAAACTCATCCTCAGAAATCATCTTCACTCCTAGCTTAACCGCTTTCTCAAGTTTAGCAGGCCCCATATTTTCTCCTGCCACAAGGTAATCAAGTTTGGCAGAAATTGATGAAATAATTTTTCCTCCATTGGCTTCTATCTTTTCTTTTAACTCCTCTCTACTGAATTTTGAAAATACGCCAGAGATCACAAATGATTTACCAACAAAAACATCGCTTTCCTTTTCTATAATTTTCCCCTCTGTTACAAACTGTAATCCTGCTTTTTGAAGGCGGTTTACAAACAACACATTTTCTTCTTCCTTAAAATAATCAAGCACGCTCTGTGCTATTCGATCCCCTATTTCGGGCACTGCTATTAGTTCCTCAAAATTAGCCTGCATCATTGCCTCAATATTTTTAAAATGGGTCGCCAGCTTGTCAGCAACCGTGCTTCCTACAAAACGAATACCTATTCCAAATAAAACATAACGAAATGCTATTGACTTTGACTTTTCTAATCCTTTTAAAACATTATTTGCTGATTTCTCTCCAAACCTTTCTAAGCCCATTAACTGTTCAAAAGTCAAGTCATAGAGATCAGCAGGATCTTTTACCAGTTTTGCATCAAACAAGGATTCGATCGTCTCAGGCCCAATGCCTTCTATATTCATCGCTTTACGCTGAATAAAATGCTCGACCTTTCCTTTGATCTGGGGTGGACAACCTTTTTCATTCGGACAATAATGATTCGCTTCTCCTTCTTTCCGTATTAAAGGTGTCCCACATTCAGGACAATTTTCTATATAAATTAATGGCTCAGAAGAAGCTAATCGTTTAGAAATATCAATACCCGTAACTTTAGGAATGATCTCTCCTCCTTTTTCAACAAACACGGTATCTCCAATTCTTAAATCAAGTCTTTCTATTTCATTAGCATTATGCAATGAAGCACGTTTTACTTTTGTTCCCGCCAACTGAACGGGTTTAAGATTCGCTACAGGAGTCACGGCACCAGTTCTACCTACCTGGTAGGAAACAGATTCTAAAATTGTAGCTACACTCTCCGCCTTAAATTTATAAGAAATTGCCCACTTCGGAGTTTTAGAAGTAAAACCCAATGCCTCTTGTTGACGAAAATTATTTACCTTCAACACAATTCCATCAATTGACAATGGTAAGCTCCAGCGATTTTTATCCCAATGGTGAATGTATTCCATCACCTCAGAAATACTTTTACAAATTTTATATGTTTTAGAAACATTGAATCCCCACTTTTCTAAAAGTTTAATAGAGTCTGAATGTGTTTCTACCGATGGATTATCTATCATTAAAGAATATAAATAACAATCCAACTTGCGTTTAGCAACAACGGATGAATCCTGCATTTTTATTGTACCTGATGCTGCATTTCTGGCATTTGCCAGTAATGGCTCTCCAGAGTCTTCCTTCTCTTTATTGATCGCTTCAAAGACCTCTGACGGCAAAAAAACTTCGCCTCTTACTTCAAATTCATCGGGCAGATCAGATGCGTTTATTTTAAGAGGGATGGTACGAATGGTTTTGGCATTTGTGGTAATATCATCGCCTTTTACACCATCCCCTCTGGTAACAGCTGTTTTAAGAAAACCTTTTTCATAGGTAAGACTAAGTGCAACACCATCAAACTTTAATTCACATACGTATTCAAAATTGTCTCCTATCTCCTTTTTTATTCGATTATCAAAATCTGTAAGATCTTCTTCTGAGTAGGTATTGCCAAGAGAAAGCATCGGGCGTTTATGAAGTACGTTGGCAAATTCCTTAGTCACCGTACCCCCTACACGTTGAGATGGAGAATCCTCTTTTTTTAATTCAGGAAAAGTACTTTCAAGCTTTATGAGTTCTGCAAGTAATTGATCA